>JBLNFG010000166.1:0-6725 GCA_050263495.1 Myxococcales bacterium
CTCGACGGTCTTCTTTGCCTCGAGCGTGCCAGTGGCGGTGACTACCAGCTGTAAGTCCCCGCGTCGCGCCTCGCCAAACTCGTAAGCTGGCGGCTTCACGCGGGAGCGAACTCGGTAGAATACTGCCCCTGCACCAGCCACAACGATGGCCAGCAAGAGAAGCAATACCCAGCGCCGAATCCTGCTCTTCTTGCGGCCGGAGCCGAGCGCGGCCAATACCGCTGGATCGGGAACGCGCTGCCGTGGCTGCGCAGCCGTAGAGGCGGGTTGACTCGACTGTTCTTCAGCGCGTTGTTGCGCCTTTGCCGTAACGTCGGATGGGTGCATACTTGCGGTCGCTCAGCGTTAGGTGGGGTAACGCTCGGAGACGTCTAAGCCTTCCCGAATAGAGCGTCAAACCGCCAACGCTTGGCTGCTCCACAGAAGTCGAGCAAGATCCACCGCTCCTGCGTCGAAAGGCTCGATTCTCGAACCGAGAGGAACTACCCCTCAACAATTCCGCAACTTTCTGGCGTGAGGTTGAACAGCGAGCCTCAGAAATTCATGCACTCGGCGGCGACGCTGGCAGACTGAAGGGCGCCTCATGCGCGTCGCGAGCCCAACCAGACTGCCCTTCACGCACCGCAGCTTCGCGCGATCCGCGGTCCCCCGCATGGCGTAATTCGCAACGCGCGGAGCGGACTGCGGTTGGGCGCAGGCCCAACCGCACGAGGCGAGGAACGCAATCCGCCGCGGAGCAGCGGGTCCCTCGGACGCATCATTTCCATGGCATCGCGCTACTAAGCGCCGAGTCGATAAAACACCGAAGAAAGCACGGACAGCGCCGTGGGCGCATTCTTGAGGCTTTTGCCCAGCTGTTCGATGGCGTCTTGCTCAACGTAGAGTCCGGGGCCCCAGCCTTGATCGGCTTCACTGCTGGTGGTTGGCTGGGCAAAGGCTTCAACGGCGAGGACCTTTCGTAAGGGCTCACTCGGACCGTACGCATTCCCGCGGCTCCGTTCATCGGGTTGTTCCTGAATCGGTACCGGAGACGCTAAGGGGTTGCTCGCATCAGGTTCCGAAGAGCTAACGCGCCAAGCCCCACTCTCCCGACCGGGCGACGGAGAGTCTTGCGAGTTCGAGTCGAGCGCGTGGGCGTCCTCTTCCTCTTCCCGTTGCTGTACCCAGCGCCCCCCAAAAGCGAGCACGCAGACATTGGGGACATCGGCATCGATGAAGGCTTGCCTCATTCGACGAACCCAGCCAACCGGATCGGCGGACTGATCGCCGTCGGCAAACTCGAAGTACACGGCATGCCCCAGCTCGACTCGGCGCAATCCGAGCGCCAGCGGCTCGTCTGCCATGCGCTCTTCTACGACCAGTTCGAACCGGCTGAGGTGCTCAAGAAATGCTTCCTCACCCAATGAGTACTCGAGGCTCTCGAGATCAAAGTGGGCCAAAAGGACGCCAAACGCATTCTCGTCAATCACACTTCGTTCCTCTTGCTTGCGTGGGCTTGCCTCCAGCCGAACCCAACGGCACGCTGACTACGGCGAGCTGATTAGCACGAACCGTCGAGGCCATTTGCAGAAAGGATAGGACCGCTCAGCGACTCGTACGCTGACGGGCGGCATGAATCGAGGCCAGCGCGGCCCGAGCCTTGTTCCGGGTCTCCTTGCACTCGAGGGCAGGAACACTGTCCGCCACGATGCCGGCACCCGCCGTCACCTCGAAGCAGCCGTTTTGCATCACAACGGTGCGGATCGCAATCGCGAAATCTAGCTCGAGCCCCTGTGTGACGTAGCCAATTGCCCCGCCATAGGGTCCTCGAGGCCGCTTCTCGAGCTCGCGAATGATCTGCATTGCCCGCACCTTGGGTGCTCCACTCAGAGTCCCCGCCGGGAACGCGGCGCGCAGCACGTCCCAGGCCCCCTGGGATGGCATCACCTCACCCGTGACCTCGCTCACGATGTGCATTACGTGGCTGTAGCGTTCTATTTCCATTTGCGCGGGCAAGCGAACCGTTCCGGGTTGCGCGACGCGCCCCACGTCGTTGCGCGCCAGATCGATCAGCATGACGTGCTCGGCACGCTCCT
The DNA here is from genome assembly GCA_050263495.1 of Myxococcales bacterium. Taxonomy (GTDB): domain Bacteria; phylum Myxococcota_A; class Polyangia; order Polyangiales; family Polyangiaceae; genus FEN-1139. The sequence continues at coordinate 2,076 of JBLNFG010000166.1, forward strand.
TGGGGTCGTTGAGCATCTCCGCGGCCAGAGCCGCATCTTCTTCGGGGTTGCGCCCACGTCGGCGCGTTCCCGCAATGGGGCGCAGGGTCATTTTGCGGCCCTCGACGCGCACCAGGGTCTCGGGACTGGCACCGGCAATGGCCACCTCGGGTGCGCCTTCGTATTCAGGGAATTCGAGCAGGTACATGTATGGCGCCGGCGAAAGCACGCACAGAGCACGGTACACATCGAATGGATCGGCCGCGCCAACGGGCGTCGAGAAGGTACGCGCGTACACGACCTGGAATGCATCACCGGCGCGAATGTACTCTTTGATCCGCTCCACCCCTTGTTCGAACTCTGCGTCCGACATGCTTACGTCCACGTCGTTGGGCAACGCCATAGGATCGGGTGGAACCATCGGGGGCAGCGGCGCAAGCCGCGCTAGATCTGCGGCGGCTTCGTCCAGTGCCGACTCCTCCGAGGCAACGAGGGTCGCCGTGTGCGTCAGGTGATCGAACACGATGATCGTCGCCTCGGCCACGAGCCGCGCGATGGGCACGCGCGCGGCAGAGTCCGGCCAGGGATCGACCTTGGTTGCGGTGTGCACGATGTCGTAGTTGACGACGCCCACGAACGCGGACGCGAATCGCTCCGCGACGTCGCTTGGGGCGGAATTGCCCGTCGGGATGAGTCGGGCCAATTCCGCAAAGGGATCGCGCCCAGCCTCCGCATAGATCAGCACCTGGCGGCGCGGACGATAACCTAGAATGGAGTAGCGACCCCAACGCTCGCCCGGGATGACGCTTTCTAGTAAGAAGCTGCCGCCGCGTGCGCGATGCCGAAGCGTTGCGTACGCAGAGACCGGCGTGATTCCATCGACGACGAGTGTCCTCTTATACACGAGAGTCATGGGGGTACGCGGGAGCTTGTATCATTCCGAGGTCCGGATCATCAGGATTTCTCGCCAAGTTTCGTCGTCGCGCCGAACAAACCAACTGCTGCTGCTTGCATTCGCTGGGGTGCTCGCGCGATTCGGCGACAAGTCATCTCTGCCCCGACCGGGTGGCTCACTCGGAGCGCTGCGTCCGTGCGCGTGAGCGAACACGAGGCGCGCGATGCAACGTTACCGGACGAGTGTTCGGCGCGGTGCTTGCGCGCATCAAGGCGCGTAGGAGGCTTCCCAAAATCCAGGTGCGAGCGGCCGGCGCTAGCCTGGTGCCGCAACAGAACGATGTGGTGTGGCGGGTGTTTTCTAGCTAACCTCGCCAATCGCGATGCCGCACCCTGCCCCGATCCGTCCGAGTATTGCCCTAGCCGCATTCGCCGAGAAGTTCATCGACGGGCGGCGCGTCGTGGTGTTTGGCAACGCGTTGTCGCCGCTTTGGGAGCAACTGATCGAACGCGGCGCGCGCCTCGTGCACGTCTGCGATGCGGACACGACGCGCGTATCGGAAGCGGCTGCGCGAAATACGTCACAGCACGTTTCGTTCGCGCCGCTTGCCGGTAGTGGCTTGGCGGTGCGTGATGGCGCCTTCGACGTCGGGCTGATCGAGAACCTGTCGACCTACTCGGAACCGGCCACGCCGCTACATCGGATGCGACGCGCGCTCGCGCCGCGGGGCGTTGCCTTGATCGCGGCACCGAATCCGGATGTCGACGAAGCATTGATTGCAGGGAGCACCGACGGCGGGCGCACCCTCGACTACTACTCGCTGTACGACTGTGTCCATCGTGAATTCCCCGTCGTGCGCATGGCGGGCCAAATGCCGTTTGTGGGTTATTCCGTCGCGGAACTGGCTCCAGCGGAGGAACCAGAGCCGTGTATCGACGCCGGGTTCGTACCGGGGGGAACCGAAGAGCCAGAGTGGTTCGTCGCGATCGCCAGCCAAAGCGACGTGCAGTTCGAATCGTTCGTCATCGTGCAGCTGCCGTACGACTACCTGGCGCGAAACGGCTCCGAGCGAATCTTGCGCGACCAATTGCGCGCCGCGCGTGCGGCCGAGCGCAGTGCAGTCGAACGGCTCTCTCGCATCGAAGCCGAACAACGCAGGCTCACCGAAGCCACGCAACGGCACCAGAAAGACGTCGACCTAGCGCGGCAGATTCGCCTCTTGCAAGAAGAGCTCGAACGCAAGGAGAGTTGGATCTTGCAGCTCGAGGCACGCGCCGCAACGGCCGATGCGCGGGCAGATGAAGCCGATCAAGAACTCGACGATCTGAGGCAGCGGCTGGACTCGACCAAACACGAGCCAGCGCAGCTTGGTTCGAGCGAGGATTGGCGCAAGACCGTCGAGCGAATCGAATCGGAAAAGTGCGATCTGTTCGCGCGGCTTTCCGTTACCGAGAACGAAGCGAAGGAACTCGAGCAGCGAACTCAGCTGCAGCAGTCAACCTTAGCGGAAGCACTCAAGCGCGCCGAAGAGAGCCAAAGGAACGCTGAAGAGCGCTTATCCGAAGCACTCAACCGCACCGAAGAAAACCTGAAGAGCACCGAAGGGCGCTTGTCCGCCGCACTCAGGCGCGCCGAAGAGAACCTGAAACACACGCAAGATCGTTTGACGGCTGAGCGAGAGGAAGCCGCCGCGCGATTGCATGCGGCGGAGACCCAGCGGCAAGAGGCCGAGTCGAGCCTCGCATTGGCACGGCGCCAAATTGAGGACTTCACGCTGGCGGCGAACAACCAAGAGAATGCGAATGCGTCCGACGTCCAGGCACTCGAAGCGCAACTGCGCGATCGCGGCGAACGGATCCGACAACTCGAGGCGGATCTCAAACGAACCGAAGCGGTGGGCGCGAGAGCCGTGCGAGAACTCGCGCGGCTGCGCATGACGCTCGCCGAATCGGCGCGTGAAACCGCTGGCGTCGGTGTCACTCCCACGATCAACAACGAGCTTTGGGCCCAAGGCTCGCCCACGGCGTCTACTGCTGCCAGCACGCAACAGAGTGTTGACCAAGCGTCGGCTTGGGCGCAGCCACCCGCGGCAACGGGCGCGGAAGAGCAGGCCATGCGGGAGAAATTGGATCACCTCGCTGGCCTCATGGCCAAGCAAGAGGCCGATCTAGTGGCGTACCAGTGGCGTGTGCAGCAGCTGGTCGACGAGCGCACGGCTCTCGATCAGCTCAGCGAGGAACTTGGACAAGCGAAAGCCGATCTCCAACGCAACGCGGTGGTTTTCGCGCAACTCACGGCACTACAGAACCGCTGATGCAGGCTCTGGGCGGGCGGCGCATGCCCTTGGCTCGTTGACCTAGGCACTGCTGGTCGCACCGCAGCCGACACACGTAAACACGCATCGCGCGCGATCGTGCCTCCAACTTCGGGGCCGATGCGTTGACAGGCGTCCGGAAAGACTTAGCTTCGGCAGGGCACTTTGGGCTCAGGCGAAGATGACGGACAAGCGCGATTACTACGAAGTCCTTGGTGTGTCGAGAGACGCAGCCGAAGACGACATCCGTAAGGCCTACAAGCAGGCGGCTCTCAAGCACCACCCAGATCGCAATCCTGGGAACAAGGACGCGGAGCACAAGTTCAAGGAGGCAACGGAAGCGTACTCAGTGCTGTCCGATGCAGAGAAGCGGCAGGTCTATGATCGATTTGGCCATGCCGGCCTCGAAGGGCGCGGGGGCTTCGATTTCTCGCACGCCGGAATGGGCGACATTCTGAGCCAATTCCAAGACCTGTTCTCGGATTTCTTTGGTGGTTTTGGTGGTTCGTCGCGGTCAGGGCGCGGTTCGGATCGCGGACAAGACGTGCAGGTAGACGTCTCTGTCACGCTCAAAGAAGCGATGACCGGGCTGAAGCGTGAAGTCAACGTACGCGGCGTTGCACACTGTGAAACTTGCGCCGGAACTGGAGCGGCTCCGGGAAGTCGTCCCGAGCGCTGTAACGCCTGCGGTGGTTCGGGCCAAGTCGCGACTCAACGCGGCTTCCTGATGTTTGCGACTACGTGCCCACGTTGTCGCGGGCGGGGAGAAGTGGTGAGCTCTCCCTGTTCGACCTGTAGCGGACAGGGACGAGTCGAACGTCAGAAGAAGGTGCTCGTGACGATCCCGGCGGGGATCGACTCCGGGCAGAGGCTGCGCGTTCCAGGTCAAGGTATGGGCGGGCGTCCCGGTGCGCCCCTGGGCGATCTCTACGTCGACATTCACGTCGAGGACGATCCCAAGTTCCAGCGCGACGGAGCCGATCTCGCGACGCAGGTGCATGTGCACTTCGGGGTTGCCGCACTTGGCGGACGCACGGAGCTGCAGCTACCCGACGAGTCACGCCTGAACGTAACGATCGAGCCGGGGACACAACCGGGTACGGTCGTCACGTTGCGTGGTCAGGGCATGCCGCGTCTCGATCGGCACGGTGGTCGAGGCAACTTGCACGTGGTGGTCAACGTGCGCGTTCCGAAGAAGGTCTCGAAGAAGGCCAAGAAGTTGCTCGAAGAACTCATGACTGAGTTGGGCGAGACGGGCAACGAAGCCTCGATTCAAGACCGCGCCTAGAGCGCCAATCAGTTTGAAACCCCTACTATGAGCGCCGATCCTCTCGCTGCTCAAGGCGGCCTCGTCGCTGCGCTCCTCAAAGTAGTGATGCTGCCCCCATCCGCCCGGACGCGCGCTGCGCGCGACGCCCGGTCGACTTTCCCCCAAAGCCATGCTCGCGCTGCGCGCTGCGCG
>JBLNFG010000167.1:0-8242 GCA_050263495.1 Myxococcales bacterium
CCGCGATTCTGGAATTCCCGTTCGCTCCGCGCGGCCGCCGCCACACGTATCAGGGTAAGTCAGAGATTCTGAAGTACATGAGAGGAACGACGAAGAGCATCGTCGTGGATGGCGTGGAGAGCGTGCGCGTGCACCCGCTCCTGGACCCCGAGAAAGTGATCGCGGAGTTGGTCATCAAGGGCCACTTGCTCTCCAATCATGCGGAGTACAACCAGAGCTATGTGACGTTCTTCGAGTACGAGAACGGCAAGATCAAGCACTACCGAGAGTATTGGAATCCCCTGGTGTCGATATACGCCTTTGGTGACTACGACGCCTGGAGACAAGCGACTGCCGAGCGCGACGGCATATGACGCACCGTATGCGTTCGGCTCCGGCGCTCGCAGTCAGGAACCCGTGAGCGACGCAACCGCGGAGTTCATTCAATTTGCTACCACAGGAGTCTGATCGTGAACCACAATGCCACTGCGGCCGACTTGCTCTCGCGCAGCGCACCGTCGACGGATGGGTATGGGGCTTTCCTCTTCTGGCCAGAAAACTTGGTCTGGTCGAATCAACTCAATCGACTGATCGGTTACGCTTCCTTGGGAGCAGCAGACTTCAGCGAGATCTGGTCCGTCGCTTGTCGCCTGCCAGTTGGCGATGCTGCTGCCTGGGAAAAGAACTTCTGCGAACTCGCCGCAGTCATCGACGCCGAAGCAATCGACGCCGAAAAGGCAGGGCATGTCGTCACAGCAACGGAGAAATGGTCGCGCGCCACTACCTACTATCGGTTCGCCTCTCAGTTGGCGGCGTTTCGCGGCACGCGTGGCAAGAGCGTCACCGAGAGCTTGCGTTGCTTCCTAAAAGCAACGTCCAGGAGTGAACTGCGCGTTGACCCCACCGACGTGCCCTTCCAGGATAAGGCACTAGCTGGCTACCTCATCCGGCCCCGAGGCACCACGGGAGCGCGGCCCGCCGTGATCGTGTCGGGCGGGATCGATACGTACGCGGAAGAAATGTACTACAAGATTGGCCTGTCGCTTGGACGCCGAGGATACGTCGTGCTGCTGCTGGACGGTCCCGGTCAAGGCGAGTCGGCCCGACGTGGAATCAATGGTCGCCATCCGTACGAGACCGCCTGCGCAGCAGCCATCGACTACCTCTCTGCGCTACCTGATGTCGATGCGCGGCGGGTGGCGATGGTGGGGCAGAGCCTGGGAGGCTACTTCGCTACACGGGCCGCAGCCTTCGAGCGACGCTTGGCTGCGTGCGCAATATGGGGCGCAACCGGCAACTTCTTCGCCCAAGTCGGCGCTAACGCCACGGCGGATTCGCCCCTGATGTCCCAGTTGGGGCAAATGGAAGCATATTTCGGCGTTAGAGGTGTGGACGCCGTCCGAGAGTGGCTACGCGGGATGACGTTGGACGGTGTACCCGAGCGTATCCGCTGTCCTACGCTGATCCTCCACGGAGAGCTCGACGCCCAGATACCGGTCGAGGCAGCCCGGTGGACCTACGATCACATCATCAGCGCGCCGAAGCGGCTCGTGATAGTGCCTGCCGGCAAACCGGGCGCCACCCATTGTCAGCTCGACGCTCCCGTCGTTGCTCAACATATCCTATGCGATTTTCTCGATGAGGAGCTCGGCTCTTCATGACTGGGCACGCCCTCAAGCTGGCGAAGAGAGCGGAAGATGAGTGGACCCCATCCTTCGGACCACTAGCAAGGTTGGTTAAGGTGCAGCCTGCGGTTCCCTCGGGTTCGAATAGGTGATTCGGTTTCCGTCGCGGAATGAGTCAGTGGGGCGTCTAGTTTCGCGGAGAGGGAGGGATTGACTGGCCGCCTGCGGCGCCTGCCCGCTTCGTTAGGGCACACCTGATTTCGAATCTGGTTTTGATGCCTCCACCCGCTCGGCCGGGCTTCGCCGCGGCCTCTCGAGCTCCCCCAACGCCATGTTTACTTGCCGCCTGCGGCGCCTGCCCAGCTTCGCTGGGCACCGTGGCCCTGCGTGGAATCCCGCACTTCGTGCACGTGCACTTCGGGTCGGGCGTTCCGCCCTGCGCGTGGCGGGAAGGAGGTCGGCACCGAGAGGGTGCAATCAGAATCTGGTCCAGTACGGTAAAATGCCGTACACCTAACCAAGGTGCATCATGCCGGCTTCAACGCATCCCCATCAAACGAGCGCGAGACGCGTGCCCAAGACAGAACGCATCGAAGTCCGCGTAGTCCCGAGTGTCAAAGAGACCATTCGCCGCGCGACTGCCGTGTCCGGGCTCGCAGTTGGTGATCTTGCCTACGAAGGAGCTCGGCGTATCCTCGAGGACCATGAGCGGATGGTCTTGCGGGGAGCTGATCGTGAGGCGTTTCTGCGCGCTGTGGAGAAGCCATCACCACCAGCCAAGCGCCTCGTTGCCGCGATGCGCCGACACAGGCAACTGAATGCCAAGTGAACATTCGAATTGAGGCACTCTCAAGGAAGCATGATCGCGCAGGATTTCGTTGCGGAGCGTCTGCGCTGGATAAGTGGTTTCAGGTGCAAGCTGGCCAAGACGAACATCGAAACATTGCACGCGTATTTGTCGCGCTCGACAGCGACGAGATCGTCGGATTCTACAGCCTCAGCATGTTCACCCTCGCACTCGAGGATTTGCCGACAAGGCTCTCCAGGAAGCTTCCAAACTATCAAGCGATTCCGGCTGCCCTCATCGGTCGTTTGGCGCGGCACGAACGGGCTCGGGGCTGGGGCATCGGAGAACTTCTCGTTGCGGACGCCATATCAAGGGTGCTCAACGCCACCGCGACTGTTGCCGCCTACGCCATTGTCGTTGATGCGAAGAATGACCGCGCGGCTTCCTTCTACGAGTCGTTCGGATTTGTGGTGTTTCCAAGCAGGAAGAACCGCCTATTCCTCTTATGTGACATCGCCAGAAAGGCAGTAGCCCAATAGCTTCAGCCTGTGGTGGCTACAGTAGCGCTCCGTGGTGAGCTTCTGAAGCTCGGCATTCGAGTCTGCAAGCGTACGGTTCAGAAGTACATGCAACGGGCGGGAAGCCGCGGTTCACACGACGGGCAATCGTGGAAAACGTTTCTGAAGAACCACAACATGTGGGCGTGTGACTTTCTTCAGCTCTATGATGTCTGGTTTCACTGGCCGCCCTTCGGGCGCCTGCCCCGCTGCGCGGTCACCGTTGGCCTCACTGCACTCGTTCACTGCGTGGACTCGTGCAGTTCGGTTCGTCCGATCTTTGCCTGCTTCATCGTCGATGTGAACACCAAGCGCGTGGTGCACGTTGGCGTGACTCGCGCACCCACCGAGGACTGGACGGCGCAGCAGCTGAGGGAAGTCACGCCTTTCGGAAAGGGACCGCAGGTGCTGATCCGGGACGGCGACACCAAGTACGGTGCGGCATTCGACCGAGTCGCATAAGGTGCCGATATCGAAGTCGTGAAGATCGCTCTCTGTGCGCCTTGGATGAATTCGGTCTGTGAGCGCGTGGGCCGCTCGCGGAGCCCGATCCCGACGGCACCATCACTGCGCCAATGACTGGGCAGCGACACCATTGCATAGCCCACCGCCCGCACGATCCTAAGCCCATCAGCAGCCGATGATTGCCACTGCCTCGTGCCCCAATCTACCCCGCATCTGTGGGTGTGCGCGGCGTTGAATGCGACGGCCCCATTGAAGCGTCGTACGCGTACGCGACGTTGGTCCACCAGAGACATTCCGTCGCGAACATGCGACACGCCATTGAAGCCAATTGTATCAATAACGTCGCCGTCGGGAATCGTGCGTGAGCATTCCGTCGCGCACTCGACGCCCTTGTTCTACCTGTGCCAACTGACTCAGCCGCCACGTTCGCGGCACTGCCCAAAAAGGGCGAATTGCGGCGAATTCGGCTCTAGCACGAACTTTGCTGGCGGTTCCGCAGGTGAGCGCGGACTATGACATTTCGCATCAAGTCTTTAGGCCCGGTTGATTTTCGGTTTGGATACGTGGGAGGTCAGCCCGCCATGACTGTAGTCTCCACTGCCGTTGCTCGTCCCCACATAGCTCAAGCGCGTCACTGAGCCGCTCCAGCAGGTGGCAGAAGTCTATCGCCTCACTCCAAGCCCGCGGGTGGCTGTGTTGTTCAGAGAACGGCGTCCGGCTCCTGCAACTACGATCACTGTGTTTGGTGTTACCTCGGCAGCGTTTCGGGTGCGGCATTGCAAGAGTGAGCCGTGTGGACCACGGATAGCTCCTGCCGAGTCCGCGAGAAATTCGGGGCCTGGAACTGAGGAAACTCCCGAAGTTGCAGTGATCCTCAAGCGAGTCTCCCGTCTGCCCGCCGCAACGTCGGAGCCCATCTACTTCACGCACATAGCCTGCATCGTGGCTCGTCCGTCGGGGCTCTCACTGACGTACCAGCCCGTAACATAGTCGGCTGCCATGCAGGCGCGATGCGCCATGAATCCGCACATTTGTGCGTTCACGGTGCTCGCGCATTCTGGATGACCCGATGCGGACGAGTTAACCATGATGCTTGCGAGCGTCGTCAGTGTCTTCTTGCTTTCGAGTGCGGTAGCGCGCGGCTCCAGTGCATCCAGACGAGTCTTGAACGAACTCAGCTGCGCATGAGCGCACCTGTGGCGCTAGAGGCTGCGGCTGCCGACGCCGCATTCGTCGCGTTCGCCGCATTCGTCGCGTTGTCCGCCAGACTTGCGTGGAGCACCATGGCGGACTGAATGCTGTCGGACACGACTGCCAGTAGCGCCAGGCTCCCCGCGTCCTCAGTCACATGGCGGAGAAGTCCTCGGCTGACAGCGCAATCCGGTTCCCTCGCTTTCGCCGAGCCCCAGAGTGCCATGAGGTACCTCACATTCGTCCAGGCGCTACACGACACGCCGGCAGCAAATACACACCATTGACACGCGCGGGGCGAGGGGATCTGATGGCGCTACGAAGCCTGCGTACGGTCGGTATGGTTCGCCTTTCGTTCACCGAAGGAAGCGAGGGTAGGCGTATGGTCGTTCGTTTGACGGCAAATGGTTGGATTCTCGGCGCGTTACTCATGAGCATCATCGGGGTTGCTTGCGATCGGGGGCGCTACGGGCTGGAAGAGGACATCGGACACGGCGCTAGCGCTCTGTCTGCGACCGAAGGACTGGGTGCGTCGTCATGGGACCAACCGCAAGGGGATGCGTCGGTTGGCGACGTCCGAGTCTCCGCGGTGGATGGGGGTGCAGACTGCGAGGGGGTGCCCGCTTGCGTATCCCCTACCCAGTCTGCCTTCGCGCAGGGGGATCCGATTCGGATCTCCTGGAAAAACACTGAGGCGGGGGCGACGCGTCTGGCGATAGTCCTGGACCGGGGCAGTCCCTTCGAGTTCGTCGCGTCTGCCACGATCGGTGTGGGAACGGGTACCTTCGTGGTCAACGAGCTTCCTGTTGGGGAATACCTGGTGCGGTTGACGGACGAATCGTATCAGGTCTACGGAGCCAGCAAGGTCTTCAGTGTCTTCGATCGGCTCTCGGCGAGTCGAAGTCTCTACTACTCACCGCGCGATTACATCACCGTCGCCTGGCGCGACTGTGATAACGAACCTGGTGACTGGGTAGCCATCGCGCCTGAGGGTTCGAGTGACGCAACCGTTACGATGTGGGTGCCGACTGCAGGCAGGGACGGGGCCCACGCGTTCGGGCCCTTGCCCGCAGGGACCTATCGAGCCCGCTACTACTCGCAGGCCGCACGGGGCAAGACGCAAGAGAGCGAACCGGTTACGGTGCCGGAACTGTTCTCTCCCAGATTCCAGTCCATCAGTGCAGGCGCAAGCGTGGGCTGTGGCGTAACCCCCCACGGCCGAGTTCGATGCTGGGGCAGTATTGGAGGCGCGGGCGGTCTCCTTCCGAACGTGGATGAACAGGGACCCGCCGCAGTCGTGCAAGGGATCAGCAATGCGATCCAGGTGAGCGCTGGCCTCAGCCGTGCCTGTGCTCTGCTCACCGATCGGACCGTTCGTTGTTGGGGAGTCTATTACAGCGACGTGCGTGGTAGTGGGACACCTGAGGCGTCCTGGATGCCCATCGCGAGTCCCTTCACTGTGGAGGGGCTCGTGGATGCCGTGGCGATCAGCGTTGGAGGGGATCGCCTGTGCGCCCTGCTTGGGGATGGCACAATCCGGTGCGGCGTGAAGAGCGCGCAACGGGTCGAAGGGATCAGTCAAGCCATCTCGGTGGACGTCGGGGAGAAGCACGCGTGCGCGGTCCTGCGGGACCGCACCGTGCGATGCTGGGGCGACAACCGCGACGGCCAAGTGGGCGATCCGAATGCAATGGGAGAAGACCATCCTCCTTACGCGGTTGCTGGGGTAACTGACGTCGTCCAGGTCAAGGCTGGGCGGGCACACACGTGTGCCCTTCTTCGTGGTGGCAGTGTACGGTGCTGGGGACGGAACTCCAGTGGACAGCTGGGAAACGGGAACTTCAGCGAGTCGAGCGCCCCTGTGACGGTCACTGGGATGGTCGATGTCGTGGCCGTAAGCGTCGGCGAATACCACAGCTGCGGTCTGACCAAACAAGGCAAAGTCCGTTGTTGGGGCTCCAATTCGGAGACTCAGCTCGGCAACGGCCGCATGGGCAGTTCTGCGGTCCCTGTCGAGGTTCTCGGGTTGCCCCATGCCGCGGCTGTCAGTGCTGGCGCTCAGCACACGTGTGCACTCCTCAAGGACGGCAAAGCCCTTTGCTGGGGCTCCAGCTACGGTGCCCTGGCGGATGGCACGAGTGACACCACCTCCGAGATCGACGGATTTGGTGGCACGATCAGCCTATCCGCGGGCGCGGATCACGTTTGTGCCGTAACGCGGCACGGTCGAGTCCTGTGCTGGGGCACCTATGACCTGAATGAGGTGCCCGCTGGCGGTTATCACACGTACCGGACGAATCTGCCCACGGAGGTGCGCGACATTCGCGGTGCGGTGTCGGTCAGCGCAGGCGGAGAGCACTCGTGCGCCGTGGTGTGCGACGGCACGGTGCACTGCTGGGGAGCCGTTGGCTTCAGTCAATCGCGCGAAGATTTTCCGCCCACCCTGACGGCGATCCCCATTCCAGGCCTCGCGGGTGCAGCAGCGAAGGTCAGTGCTGGCTGGGATGTCACCTGTGTGGTGCTCCGCGATGGTCGCGTCTCCTGTTGGGGCGAGAACGAGTTTGGGCAGCGCGGCGACGGTACGACCAGCGCCGAGCCGTTGCCAACACTGGTCAGCGGTGTCACCGATGCCGTGGATGTGAGCGTGCGATGGGATCACGCCTGCGCGGTGCTCAGGGACGGTACCCTGCGCTGCTGGGGCTCCAATGAGTATGGTCAACTCGGCAATGGTTCCGTGGCGACCGCGACGTCGGTGCCCGTGCCGGTTCTTGGCATCGGGAATGCCGTCGGCGTCGGTACCTCCCGCGAAGGAACCTGCGCCCTGCTGAAGGATGGTACGGTGTGGTGCTGGGGCGATGGGAGTGTCGTTCCCGAGCAAGTCATGGGTGTTGCCGACGCCACGGCTCTGAGCACAGGAGCGGCGCACACGTGCGCACGCCTGGCAGACGGCAGTGTCACTTGTTGGGGAAGCAACGCTGGCGGACAGCTTGGCACGGGATCCATGCTCGAACAGGCAGAGCCCGTCCAGTTCGGCGCTGTCAAGGATGCGCTCTTGGTGGCGACCGGAAGCTCGTTCACTTGCGTCTTGCACAGCCACAGCCGCATTCGCTGTTGGGGCTACGGAGACTACGGCCAGTTCGGGAACGGGAAGGTGCCTTGGGTGCTTTGGCCGAGCCCTGTTCTTGGTCTAGTTCAGTGAGATCCAGGGGAAGATGCCGAGACCTCGACTCGCGGGAATCGAGGTCTCGGCCATGGTCGTCACCGCGCCGAACTAACCCAAAAAGTACCAACTACTGGACGAGTTCTTGCACGCGAACGACGCTCAACGGTCCGCCGAGAGTAGAGAATCTGAATCCGATGCTGTGGGGGCGGGGGGAGAATCTCTCGAGCCTATTCGCGAGGTCTTCGCAAGAAACCTCGCCGTCAAAGAGCAGATCCGGTCCATCGGCGGTGAGGAGCTTGTACCCGACGGTGCAGTTGCCCGATACGACGCTGGATGCGTTGCTTGGGTTATAGCCAGACATATCGAGAGCGAACTCCGTCCCAGGGGCGACCGGGGTCTTCTTCACCTGTTGCACGCGTGTGTATTCGCGCGATGAGCCGTCCTGCGGAGGATTGGTAAGGGTGCGAAGACTGTT
>JBLNFG010000168.1:0-2893 GCA_050263495.1 Myxococcales bacterium
ATTGGGTGAATCGTCAATTCAACTTCAGCTGCAAGCCCACGGTGATGGACCGTCCTCCGAGCGACGAGAATTACGTCAAGTTCCGCAAGTCGTTCAATCTCTGGGTCAAGAATGGTCCAGCGGAAGGCGAAAAGGAACAGCGAGGCAAGGAGATTGGCCAGTATGGCCGTCTGCAGCCGGACCTCTGGGGCGCGATGTTCGACCTCTACGAATACAATCTCCGCGACGAACTCGGCGAGAACAGCGACGGAGTCGCGACGCTACGTCAGGGACTCACCTGGGTGGATGGCGACAAGAAGACGGTGGGATTCGGCGAGAAACATCCGACGACGGAGAATGCCGTCGACGGCATGAGAAGTCAGGCGGACAGGCGCGTCGAGGTGCTGATGTTTGACGACGGGGAAGAGCCGGATTTGGCGGGGATGAATGGTGAGGATATTTACGATGGAGTGACGTACCAGAAGGAACCCTTGAAGCCCATGGTAACGGCGCGGCGACGCACACTCAACGTCACGGTCATTGATCACCTGGGATTTCCTCTGGCGGATCTCGATATCGATATTCACGTAATGGGAGAAGAGATTGTTGCAGCAACGACCGATAGCAATGGCAAATTGGAGAAGCGGATCCCTATAGGACCAGCGTTTCTGCAGCTTGCTGACGGGCGGTTCGCGTTCTTTGGTACGGAGTATACGGCCTACAAGCAGGATCCTGTCGATGAGCTGAAGGAGTTACCCGCCGATCCCGAGGGCAGTCTTGTTGGCACTGAAACGTCAGAGATGGATTCAGATGCATACTTGTCCGAGTTGGAACGCCTCGAAGTTGAGCTAGCGTCAGATTCGGTTGCTGGAGCGACGGCATAGTTATGGGAAAGAGCAAGGCCAAGCGCCCCAAGGAAGAGAACATCGTTTACCGGTTCTGCGAGAACGTGAACTGCAACTACCACGCGAGCAGTCTCGAGGGTGAGCGCAACGAACTGGAGGCTGGAAAGCCTTGCCCCAAGTGCGCCAAGGGCAAGATTCAAGAACTCAAGCTTACTCAAGCCACTGGAGCTCCCGTCGGACCAGCAACGGCGTGGGCGTTGCCAGCTCCTCCATACGGCGGCTTCGTACTGCAGCTTGGTGACGGCGATACGAGCGGCACTTGGGGTGGCGCAACAAGCAGCGAAGCGAGACATCAGGGGGGGCACTATGTTGCGGAGCTTCAACGAGACCTCTTGAGGCTCGCGTTCTACGGCCCGGCACGCGGAGGAGAGACGGTTGGTCAGTTCAGCAAGTTATTGATGGCAGGCGTCCTCGACTTCAAACGTCATCTTGTCAACGAATACGGCGTTGGGGCATCAACCGACTTCGAGGCAGTACGTGACAATGCTCAGACTGGTGCGAAGCCTGAGATCTACTTCCCGCCTCAGGGACTAGCGAGTCCAACCGAGGTCTATGGTTCGGTTACGAGCTGGGTCAAAGCTTTGGGGAGTCCTAGCGGCGCGGCGGGGACGCTGCTCAAATCAGTGGACAGTTGGACCAGGCTTTGGGAGCAAACAAAAGCTCCTGTGCAGCGTGAGATTGAACAGAACATGTCCACCACCGCGGCGGTGATCGCGCTGTCTGACTACACGCGCAAGCGATTCTTGTCGGGTGTTGGAGAGGCTCAGTCGCATCGAAGTACGCTTGGCGCGGCGCTCGGTGCACAAGCCAACGCCCGGAGCAACTCGACGTTGAGTAGTGCGACGGTGCACAAAATTCAGACGGACGCGGAGCACCTGCTTGGATTGCTCAACGGACTTGGTGCTGACATGCCAAATGCTCTAGCCAGCGTTCGAAGGACGGACGGCGGCCTTCCCGTACCATCTCCCACGGTGCCAGACCCGCAATCGGGTCCGTACGCACTTTCAGTTCCAGCACTGGCGAGCAACGATGTAAACGAACGTTATGACTGGGCCAGAGCCGTCCATGACCGAAGTGATCCTATCTTGACTGCACAGAAAAGTGTCGCGAGGTTCATTGACGGGAAAGTTCGGGAGCCAAAGCAGGAAGGTTCCTTTCAGAAGCGATTTGAGCGACTCGAGAAGGACCTCAAAACGCGAGATGAGCAGGGCATGCTCATTGAGGGCCTTCTAGCCAAGATGGTTGAAGACGTTGCGAGCGCCACGAGCGCTGCCGCCGCCTTGAATGTGAAACCGCCAAGTGGCAAACCTCGGGGCGACCTGAGTTACAGCCGCAAGAACGCGCTGGACCATTCGGCGTTCTGGCTGAAGTCAGCCGTCCCTCCAAAACCTGCCGTCAAACCTGGACCACTTGATGAGCTCTCGGCCAAGCTCGCCGCGAAGGAACTGACTTGGACGGGCAGTCCTATCCCTTTGCCGGATAATTGGACGGACCTAAAAGACATTACGGCGAAACTGAGAGCGGGACTTTATGCTTTCCGCTCCGAGATCGAGAAGTCCCAAGCAACGACAATCATGGACGGATACCTCGCAATGCTTCGGGACTTTGGCCGTGTGGATGCAGCCACGGCGCGATACATTCGCACCATGGTGACGGACGGCAAGTTCGAAGATCGATTCATCTTTCGTACACCAATGGGGGACGAGCTGTTGCCATTCGCGTTTCCCGCGGATTTGCCACCCATTGTAATGAGCGAAGCGGCCAAGTCGGCTCTGTCGGGAGCACCAGAGCGCCTCATGCGCAGTGTGTTCCTGCACGAGACAGGTGGAAGCCATGCTCAAAGCTTCGGCGGAAAAGGTGGTGTCTCCTTCGTGAAGCTCGGTATCGACTGGAATACTCCGGGGGATCGCAGCCACTTCGTTGACGAAAAGACGTCTGGGCGCAACCTGAGTTTCAGTCGCGGATGGGGTATTTCGCAGTCGACGCTGTTTTCGAACCGAGACACCGGC
>JBLNFG010000169.1:0-5392 GCA_050263495.1 Myxococcales bacterium
GCCGGCGAGCCTGGCGGAACCAGCGAGGAAGAGCGGGTCCTCAACGCGCTGCAGGCGTGCGCCGGAAACCAGACTCGTGCAGCTGAGATGCTCGGGATCTCGCGCCGCACACTGATCAACCGGCTCGAGTCGCTCAACCTGCCGCGGCCACGTAAAGGGCGCCGGAGCCCGCCGCACAACTGAGAACTGAGCGGCGCTCGTCCCGTTTCCCGGCGGGTTGCGCATCCGTAAGCTCCTCCCATATTCGCGCGAGCGAATATCGGGGAGGAGCAAGCCTCGGGCCACCGAGGCGGTGGTGGGCAACCAAAGAATCGTTGCAAGGTCAGGCAAGTTGTAGCGACCAAGAACCAGGGGATTGCCGTAGACGTGACGCGGCCATGATCAGAGGATTGCTATCGATGTCACGCATAGGCCCCATGGCGGAGGCAGACTGACGCTGGTCTGACAAATCCCTCCGCTACATTGGTCTGCTTGACTATCTAGATCGCATACTTGCAAGCACGTACCGCGCGTGCCCGCACACACGTATCCAGCCTTGCACGGGCAAGGTTGTCCTTCTGTTCCAATGCCGGGCGCGACGCAGGCCGTTGTTCCGTCTTCACGCACCACGCTGCAAGCTTTGCCAGAGGGACACGAACATTTGCGTTCGGCTGAGCACGGATACGGGTCGTCGAATCTGCAACTCACCCCCGCAATGCAGACAGAAACCCAGAGCCGTTCGCCGGTACTCTGGAGCTCGCGCCTCGGACGCGAATCACAATACGTGCCACCTAGGCAGCTGAGATTGCCATGGCAGCAATAGGGCCGGCACTGAGCCGTCCCATTCTCTTCGACGCACCCCAACCCCGGTGCGCAACTGGCGTCATCGACGCAAGGTTCGCCACTGGTGCCGGTGCCAGCGGCTACGCACGCCGTAACTGCGCCAGCGCTTTCGCGCACGATCCGACAAGCTTTGCCTGGAGCTCCCGCCAAACCAGCCACTCCGCCGCTGCCTCCCCCGGCCAATTCCGCGTGGGAACCGGCAGAACCGGAGCGCTCGACCGCGTACTGAGCCCCGATATCGCAAGCTTTCGCGTCGTCAGGATCGCAACTCGGCGACTCGACTGAGCAGAGAGGCGGTAAGGCAGCCACGCCTGCTCCCCCTGTCATCAGCGAGCCAGCAGACCCCGCCGTACCAGCGCCTGCGGTATTCAAAGAGATTGTATACGTTGACTTGTTTGGCGCCCCTGCAGTGTCACATGCGGGACCGACACAATGCCCGACCGCTGACCCTGGTGCGTTGGCGGACGACGAGCATCCTCCGGTGAGTATCCAGAGCAGCAATGTAGGCAAGGAACGTCGGCTGTAAAACACTCGTCGCACTCTGTCCGATCAAAGAAAGGCTACGGCGTTAGGTTAGCACGGCCCTAGCCTTGTCGCTTGTCCTAGAGGCCCGAGGTCACGTGCCGCACAACGAAGTTGTTCGCGGCGTCATAGGCGCGCACCGCCAGGATACGTCGCCCGGCGGGCAACCAGTCCGCGAGATTCGCGTCAAAACCCTCCACCGCTTCGTCGAGGATAGAATCGAGCGGCGCTAGGGGCACCCAATCGTTGCTTCCGGCAGCGCTAACCTCAATGCGTTGAATTGGACCAACGCCGTCCACTGCTCTGCCGCGGAGACGTTTACCGACGAGTTCCAAATCGACCAACGTCGGGGGCGTGTTGTCGATGATGATGGCGCCGCTCTCGAACTCGTGCCGCGTGATTCGATCGGGCGGGTTAGATGGCTCGTCCGATGCCGTCACTTTGACGCGATAGCGACCCTCCGGCAGCGCTGAAGTATCCCACTTGTAGCTGGTCTTGGTCAGCACTTCGTCCGTTGGGAGCAGATCATACCAAGTGTTGGTGCCAAGCAGCCGATAGTGCAGTCGAAACCGCAACGTGTCCTTGTCTGGATTGTCAACGGACCAATCCAGATTGATCTCCGGATTGCCACGTGCGGTGACCGGACCTCCAGAAGCAACGATACTATCGCCGACAGGTCGATCCGAGCCAATATCGATGCGCGTGACCACCGCCCGCTGATTGTCGGTCACAAATGGGATTTCCACGCGGCTAAGGACGGCCTTGGGATCCAATCCCCAGCGCGCGCGCACTTGGATGTAACGCGCGGCGGGGCTCGCGAGCCGTCCCGGCGTATTCAACGGCGGGCTCCAAGGACTCCAGGTGTCATCGGGCTCTTTAGTGTTACCCGTGCGCGACATGAGTTCGAGTTGTCCGTCCGACTCCCAGTCGATGCGACCGAAGATTGCGCGCAGGCCTGCGTCGAGCACTTTGCTCGTCCAGATGGACTGCTTGCCGCCCTGCCCCAGAATTGGGTGTACTCCTGCGGGATCACTCGAAATCAGCGCCGGAACTGCGCCGACCAGGCTCAACGCCGTGACTTGACGCGCCTCGAGATCCGCAACCAACACGCTGCGACGCTGCGGGTTGACCGTGTAAACGCGTCCCTCAACACCGGTGCCAACATACGGCTGCCCGTCTTTACCCAACGCTAAGCTCGTGAAGTGCTCGCTGTCGTCGTCGAGCAGCGTCTCTGGAACGCCATTCTGAGCGATTCGGAGCAGAATGCCGCGCCCCTTTGGCTTCGCCGACGACGCGGCTGCGCCTGCGGAGCTGCCCTCGCTCGAGCCCGTACGGCTCCCCGAGACGGTGGGCGGCGTCGTCTTGATGTCGTTGGCTATCGCGTAGATATCGCCGTCGTGGCTGACCGCTACGGCACGCACCTCGGTGCGCCCGAAGTCATATAGGGTCGCGATTCGGTTCGGGCCGTCCACGCGATACAGCTTCGCTTTATCACTCGTGCCCGTTACGACACCCCCGCCGGGCAGCACCGCAAGTGAGATCAAGTGGGGTTCTGGCGCGTCGAACACCACGCTGAAGCGGCCATCCCGTTCGATGCGCAGAAGCTTGCCATCGGGGCCCGTAGCCGCGTAGAGCGCCCCGGTTTTCTTATCGAAGGCCAGCTGCCAAACGTGCTCGATATCCTTTAGCTGTACGAACAGACTCAGTTTACCACGCTCGAAGCGCCACAGTTTGCCTTCGGGCAGCGACGACAGAATCACCGTGCCCGCCCACGCCTCGACGATTGACGTAATGACGAGCCCGCCCGTCTCGTAACTCGAAACCACGCGATCACCCCGGTATTCGAGCAGCTTGCCCTCCTGCCCCGTGCCCAGCAGCAGCGTGCGATCGTCGCGTGCTAGTGCCGACCAAATGACTGGAACTTGTTCCACAGGGACGTGATTCACATCCAGACCAGCTCGGACCAATCCGCTCGAATCGACGGCCACCCCCTTCAAGTCGCCACCCTTGAAGTCGGAGCCTTGCTCCAAGACGAAACGCCGAGTTCCAACCCCACTCGCGGCGGACGCTGCGAGAAGCGCGACGAGCCCCATGGCCCAACCGCGATACGAGCGGCATCGATAGTAAATCGAGCTAAATAGCCGAGTCTTCATGGTTCACCGCATAACCGAACGAATTGCGACGGTCACTCGCTCCCGACCAAGCACGTAGAACGGGAGCGGGTGGACACTGCGGGTTGTGGCCGCGAATGCGGCTGGTGCCAAAAGCGCATTCGACGGGGACAGCACGTCAACCGCACCAGGTGGTAGATGCGGGGCAAGTCTCCCGCGGTACGCTAGCGTATTGCCGGGATTGGCAAACTTCACCACGAGTGACTTTGGCAGGTACACGGGCTCGTCAAGGTTGCGCGCCAATTCGTCCAATGTCTCGGCTGGTGCGGTCTCGCGGCTCTCCGTGTAACCGGGTACGATCTCGAGGGCGATCGAATCGCCCGCGCGATTCTTGGGAATGGGCACGGTCAGCACTCGATACTCCACGGGCCCGTCGTAAGGAAGCAGGCTCACGCGAACATGCGCGTCCTGCCCCGCGTCGATCTCGGTCTCGAGCAACTCGGCCCCGCGCAATCGGTAGATCTCGCGAGCGAACCGTAGTCGCAATTTGGCCCGAATCTCCTTCACGAACACGGGTTGCCAGGGGTTGTTGAGCAATCCACCAACGGCTTCGACCACGTTCATTCCAACGATGTCGTCCGCGCTTGGCATTCCTCCCACCGCAACCCCAAAGTCTTCTAGGGTGAGCGCCGCCGGCCTACCTTCAAGTGCAACCTCACTATCGAGCGTCCAGCTGACGTCGCGTTTCTCGGAGGTCGTGGCCTGAATCGCGCTCGCGATGGCCATCGACAAGAAGGTTGGCGTCATGAACTTCTCGTGCGCGATCTCGAAATGCCACGTGTTGGTCGGCATACCCTCGAGGCCTTCGATGTCCAGACGAACGGGTATTACGGGCGCTTTCGCGGATTGCGAGACCACGATCGAAGACTGACGGTCCGCGACCAGTGCACCCATCTCCCTCACCGGCATCCCAATCTTGAAACTGCGCTGCTCACTCGCTAAGAACCAAAGCACTTTGCCGACGGCAGTGGGCAGCGCGGTAATGCCGGCTTGGGTCATCGGATGACCAAACGCCACAAGTCGATCGCCTTCGACGCGGGTAACCGTGCCGAGCGCCATGGCACTCGTATCGCCACGTACGAGCTGCACGCCGATTGCCCCCCCATCTTCGAAGCGATGCGGCGCCGCAGTATCCTTGCCAGAGCCGCCTGCTTGGAACGGCTCAAACCCGAGGGGCGCGAGGAGCTTGTCGGCGATCTGCGTCCCGAGGGGCGAAAACCCGCCTAACAGCAGTGGAGTCGATACGGGACGCAGCGTCTGTGAATTGCTGGTGGTGGCGCGCTCGAGCTGTGCGGCGTGAGCTGAGAGTTCATAATGATCCGGCGCACCACTGAAGCGGCTCACCTCTTGTCCCCCGCGAGGATGCGGCGCCGGCGAATCGCCGCGCCCGCTCCCCGACTTGGCCGCGCCGCGACCAACCAAAGGCCAACCGTAAATGCTGGGTGGAATCGGGCGATCGAGCTCGCCCAACATATTCTCGATCGGCGTGACCCCTGCGACGGGTTCGCGCGCAAAAGTCCATCCATAGGCGTAAGCGCCGATCATCTTCCCGTCGATATAGATCGGGCTCCCGCTCATGCCGGCGACCACACGAGCGACCTCGAGCCGTGGATGTCGAGTCTTAATCAGAATCAAATCTTGCTTCGGCAGAAAGCGTTTCAAGACATCGATCACTTCGATCTCGAAACGCTCTGGCTTGGTCCCCTCGAAGACGGTCAACCCATAGCCCTTCATCTTTGGTCGGATCTCGGACAGCGGCAAGACGTCTGCTCGAGACCGCCCGGCTTCGGCTCGGACATTCGACACGTTCGTCGGCAGCATGCCGACCAGGGCTGTGAAGGCGAGGGTGAATAGGGACCAGGTCCGGCGCACTAGAA
>JBLNFG010000170.1:0-6276 GCA_050263495.1 Myxococcales bacterium
AAAACACTTGCCGCCTTCACTGCGCCTGCCCAGCTTCGCTGGTCACCGGGGCCCTTCACGGAAAGCTCCAGTTCCTGGACCTTTCCATTGCGGGTCGCTTCGGTTTCACTGCGCGGCGCGCTCCTTCGCTTTCGCGGAGGACAGTGGCTCTCGTTGTACTTCGTCCAGGCCGCTGGACTCCGTACGCCTCGAGTCGGCGCTTTCGTTGCGTGATTCAAACCGTTCGGTGCTCTAGCTGCCGATAAGACACACCTCGGCAAGCCTGCTTCCGAACTCGTCGACAGCTGAGGGGTTACTCCGCTGTTGGAACGCAAGAACCACCACCAAGCCCCAGGAGACGATTCCAAGTACTACCAGGAGTCGATACAGCGCAGCCTTAGTGACGTACCAGTTCCAACTGGACATTTCTCACTCCATTCTCCACTCATTTTGTCGAGACCGTGTGACAGCCGCGTGGCTCTAGCGTCGAACGTTTGTGACGCGATTAGCGCGATACAGTGCGACGGCTCTCATGTCTGCAGGGCTGCGCGATGAGCCGACCCACTCCCCGTCGCCCCGCATCGCCGGTTCGAGCCAAAGTAACGAAGCACGGCGCCCGAAGCATGGCCCCAGCAGCATCAAGGAGGATCCGCCACCTCGTCGCCGGCTTTGGGGGAAAGTCGACCGGGCGTCGCGCCCCAGCAGCATCAAGGAAGATCCGCCACCTCGGCGCGTCTAGGGTGAAGCCCCGTGAATAGCTGGAATCTGAGGAATTGAGCCTCAATCGAGTTCTGGTACGTCACCAGCTTCGTCTCCGCCGTTGCCGGCCTTCGCCTCCCCCGACACACGCTCTCTACCACCTGCTCCTCGCCGGGAGCCGCCCAGTCGGTACCCAACGCCGCGCACGGTTTCAATGTAGGTGCCTGCCTTTCCGAGGCGCGTGCGCAGGCGTTTGACATGGGCATCGACGGTTCTGAGGCACACGGTTGTATCGTTGCCCCAGACGAACCTCAGTAGCTTCTCACGCGTCAACACTCGATTCTGGTTGTCGTACAAGGCCAGCAAGAGACGGAACTCGAGGGCACTCACCTCGCTTTCGGTGCCGCCCACGAACACGCGATGTGCCTGCCGATCGATCTCTAGGTCCTTACACATTATCGGAGTGACCGCCGAATCCGCAGCGGGTCGCCGATCGAGCGAGCGCCTGATCCGCAGCAGCAGTTCTCGTGTGCTGAATGGTTTCGTGACGTAGTCCTCTGCCCCCAGCTCAAACCCAACGACGCGATCGATCTCCTCCCCCTTGGCCGTTAGGATAATGATCGGGATGTCTTTGGTGGCGGGATCGGACTTGAGCTCGCGACACACCTCGGTACCGGGGCGATCGGGCAGCATCAGATCGAGCAAGATGAGCTCCGGCTTCGTCTCGCGAGCATACCGAAGTCCTAACTCGGCATTGCCGGCCGCCATGGTCACGTAACCTGCTGCCCGCAGGTTGTACTCCAAGACCTCCGCTACATCGGCGTCATCTTCGACGACAAGAATCGACATCATAGCTACCATCGGTAATTTACGGGGGGCGACAGCCGGCGGGTCAGCCCTTTCCCATCTACGGGTTTGGCGGCGATTCGCTAAGCTGAAGACTTTCGTGGATAGCGAAAGAGTCCGTCCCTATCGTGACGACTCGGTGTCAATTCGGGAACCTTCGAGGGAACAGTCCGTCACATTTGTCCCGGTTCGGCGCGCTCGGAGGCGCGAGCCCGCGGCGGCCGTCTGGACCAGCTTACCCGAAGCGCTCCTCCATGACTCGGCGCGTGAGTTGTCGCTTGGCGCTAACTGACTCGCTACACCCAGCAGCGGCCCAGCTGTACCTTACTTCTCACTGTTGGGGCCCGTCGCGTGGGCGGGTATGCCGTTTTAGAAACGGCCTTGGCAATAGAGCGCGCCGATCGGGCTGACCCCGCAGCGGCCGAAGGACGTGGTGCCAGGTTCTTTACCTTCACGGGTCGAGCCGAAGTAAATCACGCCAGCCCCGGTGACAAGCAGTGCACCGCCGAGTGCATAGCCGGCAATCGCCAAGCGCTCCATAGTGACGCGGTCGCGTTGCACGTCGGCACATTGTGCTCCACGTGACTGACCGGGCTGCTCGCACGCGTTGCCGTTCCAGCGCTCCGCCAAGTCTTCACGCCGAATATTGAAGTAGACGCCAGCTCCGGCGGCGGCGAGGCCAGTGCCCATTAACGCAATCGGGAGTGTCCATCGCGCAGAATGACGCTCGCGAGCGGGGGGAACAGTCGTCGTTCGCACGTGTTGTGACTCGGCCGCACTCAGGCGCGGCGCGACGCGCACCGGTTCATCGTCGCTAGCGTGCTCCAGCAGTCGGTTACCGTACTCATCCGTCAATTCGAGGTAGTAGCTATACCCTTGGGTCAACGCCGATTTCGGCAGGGCGAACCGCCCTCGCGAGTGTACACCGAGTGTCTGCGGCACGAAGGTGTCACTATCTCCGATACGCAGGAAGCACGTCAAGTTTCGACTTAGTTGCGCCGGATCATCCAAACGAAACGATAGCACTCCGGTTTGCTCGTCGATTTTGACACTGAGAGCGAGCCGCGTTGGTTGCGAGCCCCAGTAACCCAGCGCTTCGAGATAGGGTTCTCGCATTTTCGGCGAGAGCTCGTGCTCGAGTTTGAGCGACGGCTGAATCGCGAGAGCCTTGATGAAGTAGGTACGCGCCTGCTCGCTATGTCCGAGGAACGCAGCGGCTAAGCCCGCCAGCACACTCAAGCGCGTGGTCTCGCGCGCTGTCGCCCGCCCAAGCTCGAGCCCGCGCCGGGCCCGATCGTATACGGTGGCATAATCCACCGACTGGAGTGCCGCCTCGGCCTCGCGTAGCGCCTCCGCAGCCGTCGAGTTGGTGGACGTGCTGTTCGGCGATGGGATAGCAGTGCTCGAAATCGTGGATTCTGCCCACGTTGGTGACGAGGTGGCAACTACACCGCTTACCGCGATAAGCATAGTTTTGAGGCGGTTGCCCAAGAACGCGTGTCTGTTGGAGATCATCGCAATCCAATCCTCTTCGAGACCGTCTGGTTCTCCAAGATCGTGACGCTGTAACTTGCTTCGAGTCCAAGTTCGGGATTGCGGAGGGTCAGCGCGCGGGTACCAGCGGGTAACTTCACCTGCATGAGCGGGGTAGTGCCGAGCAACTTGCCATCCACGAACACGTTCGACCAGGGTGTCGTATCGATAGTGAGCATGCCGTAGGCGGGCTTGGCGCTCGGTGCTTCTGTTTCCAAAACCGCGGTCGTACCCGGCGTACGCGTGGGGTGCATCTTTGCGACAGAAGGCTTACCGTGATGCGATGTCCTTTCGACCGCCGCAACTGCCACGGTTGCTAGCGTAGCGGGCAGCGAAGCCGCGGTTGGTTCCGCGTGGGACTCCGCGGAAGGTTCCTCCGTAGCGGGCCTCGAGATTTCGCGGCTGACCGTTGGGGCTAGTGGGGTTTGAGTTGGTGACTTTGCCCGAGTGCTGTCCGCGGACTCAGACGGTGGCCTCGCACTGTTCCAGACGATTAACCCCCCAGCACCAATGCCGACGAACAGTCCGAGCAGTCCTAGAACGACGAGGAGGCGTTTGTTCTTGGGAACTGCCCGAAGCTCCGGCTCCGCTTGGCGCTCGGCGGTTACGAGGGTTTGTCTAGAAACGGGGGGTGGTGGCTCGACTTCGCTCGCAGCATCCTGCAGTACCAACTCATTGACCCGTTGCTGCTGTTGCGGGATCTCCTCGGCGAAGAGGCTATGCATCAACTCACCCAAGTCGCTCGTGTCTGGTTTGGGTTTGATGCGGCGCAGATACTTCTCTAGTTCACCGAGCATGGTTGCTGCATCGGGGTAACGCTTGGCCATGTCGCGCTGAAGTGCTCGCGACACCACCACCGCGAGATCGAGCGGCACGTCGGCGCGAACGTGGGTGAGAAACGGAATATCTCGATGAAGGGTGGCGTTGAGGGTCGCGGCGTCTCCCTCGGCTTTGAACAGGCGTCTTCCGGCCAGCATCTCCCACAGCACCACGCCCAAGCTGAATAGATCGGCGCGCCCGTCCACGGGCAATCCAGCAGCCTGCTCAGGCGCGATGTACGCGAATTTGCCTTTCACCACCCCGGTCGAAGTGCGCGCCTCGTGGGTGCGTGCTTTGGCAATACCAAAGTCGAGGATCTTGACCGCTCCTGTATTCGTGATGAAGATGTTGTGCGGCGAGATGTCGCGGTGAACGATCTCTCGAGCGTCCCCTCGCGCATCGGTAGCTTCGTGGGCAAACGCTAGACCTGCCAAGACGGCCTGCCCGATGTATGCGGCGAGTGGAACGGGAATCCCGTTGCATTCCAAGCTGCGACGCATGAGCTGCTGCAGCGTTTGGCCTTCGAGATACTCCATAACGATGCACAAGTGCCCGTCAATCAGGCCAATCTCGAACGTCTTGACGATGTGCTTGTGATCGAGCTGGCACACGAGTCGCGCTTCGTCGATGAACATCTGGACGACCGCGCGATCCTCACTGAAGTGATCGTACAGGCGTTTGACCACCACCGGGCGCACGACATCGGGAGCCACCCTCCAAACGGCTAAGAATACCTCGGCCATTCCACCCTTGCCCAGCAAGCTGGAGAGGCGGTATCGGTCGAGCACGGGTAGCGGCGCCAAGCCCGAATCGCGCACGGAGTGGCTTCGGCGAGACGAGATCGGAGAAAGTTCCAGAATGTCTTGGGAGGTCATGGGAAGAGTGGGTACCTCCAGGAGGGCTCGTTTCCGTTCAACAATCGACCATGTGTCGGTGCGTTGGATGACATTCACGCAACATTTGGATACCGCGCTATAGACGTTGCTATTGTTCGCAGTAGCCCATCGAGCAGCTCTCATCGGGCTTGCAGTCAGCTTGAACCTGGCACTCCGTACACTTCGTCATGCCAGTCGCGGCCCGTTCGAAGGCACAGGAGCAAGGATTAGCGGGACTAAACCCAACCAGACTGCCGCCATCCTTGGTACGCGTGACACGCATGGCACACTCTGGAATCAGTCCCCGCTTGGCGAATACGTCCAGTAGCCGATCACCATTCGGTAGCGCCTTGGAACCAGAGAGGTACCCGACGACATCCAAGATCTCCTCTCGCTTCGAGGTATCTTCCGGATTCCCGGCTGCATCCGCCCGGTAGAGCAGATGCAGCGGCCCGAAGATGGGATAATGGCCGTCGCGAACATTGCGCTTGTCGCGTGCGGTAGCCGTCGAGTCCGGAAAGAACGCGCAGACCTGATCGGTGTCTTGGAATGCCAAGATGCGCAGTTGACCTCGCAGATCGCGTGAATCAATGTAGTCCACGGCGAGGATTCCGAGGGCCTTGTCCGCAGTACTGCTGGTCACGCTTGCGGCACTAAGGAGCTGCGCCACCTCGTCCGAAGATCCAGTGCGTCGTCCGAGCCACCGTGACGAGGGCACGCCGATCGCGGCAGCGAGCATTGCTTGCGTTCCCGAACTCGGTCCACGAACATACAGGTATTCGTCATCATTCCAGATCGGGGATCCGGTGTTGGGATCGACGACTCCTCCCACCTTACCGAATCCAAACACGAAGTAGGCCGCTTGCGCACTGATCGTGCTGTATGTGGAACCAGCAGGCACCACGAAAGCCATGGTCTGGATGGGACCGTGCGCATCCTTCACACGCAGTGACTCCAGACTGGCTAATTCGAACCCTGGGCACGTTTGCACGAAGACGTCCGAAATCCCCAAGTCGGCCACTACCCCTGCGGGCGGCAACTGACAGCGCTTGCCCGTGCTCGTCGAACTGCTCCAGTAGAGCGCGCTTGCCGCCGCTGCCGGGGCAGGTCCAGTGCGCAGCGCGGTCCGATTGATTGCGGCGTCCACGCCCGTGCACGAGCCTGCAGCCACATAGACGATGCGAGTCGACCGCGCGGCAAGCTGTTGTGCGATCTCCTGGAGAAATGGCGTTGCGGCAGAGGAGCCAGTGACGTAAACGGTCTTGCTGGTGTTTGGTAGTTCGTCGCAGCGAACTCCAGGGCTGTCGCCTGTGCCGGCGGTGCCGCCAGCAGCAAGCGATGCTGGCGTCCCAGCGCTGCCAGACTCAGGAGGAATGCTCGCGTTTCCAGCGGCGCCGATTACTTCGCTCGCTCCCGTCGATACAGAGGAACTCTCCGAGCCCGATGCGCCAAGCGCCGCATTCGCGGAACCGCCCGTCGCGGTGGGAAGCGGAGGCAGCCGACCTTCTGCATTGAGTTTGGTCAG
>JBLNFG010000171.1:0-3701 GCA_050263495.1 Myxococcales bacterium
GCTCGATACGAGTACGACGTCCCCACGAGCTCCTTTGGCGGGTTGATCTATCACCCAAGGATCTTAGGTAGCCGGATCCAGGCGAGCCTGAACGTCAATGTGATCCAATACCGAAAGACCGGTAATATCGAGGGTTCTTCCGGCAAATTTAGCTTTGGACAACCGCTCTACTCCGCCCGTACCGAGTGGGCCTGGGGTACCGCACTCGCGTGGGTGAATCGGATGCAGCGTCAGCTGCTGCCCGACGACTCGGGGCGATACGTGCCGCGCATGTACCGCGATCGTTCCGTTTCTTGGCCCGACGACTCCATCCCGTACGATCAACACGCCATCCCATACGAGTATCACTCGCGTCAACTGGCGTGGCGAACGTACGTGACGCGGTCCTTCGGGACCAGACGCAAGCTCAACCTCTCCGTCGGGTTAGAGGCGCGACAGAATCAGGCAGACGCGCAGGGCCTAGTTCGACAAGGGTACGATCCGGCTCTCGTCCGGAGCTTCGAAGAAAAGCTACTAACCCGAAAGAACGCGCGGATTGGCCCATTTTTGTCGCTCTCGACGGCGACCCTCGATTACGTTTCGATGTTCGATCTCGAGACGCTCGGGTTGCAGGAGGACGTCCAGGTTGGGCCGCAGCTCTATGCCAAGGTGTACACGGGCTCGAAGCGGGCGATGGGGACGCGTGACATCGTCGGGGTGATCACGGGGCTTCAATACACGTTCGGCACAGGTAACGCACTGATGCGACTCTGGGCGAGCCATGCGACGGAAGTCTCTCCGCGCCACGAGGAGAGTGACGGGCTGTTTCAAGGGGGTGTACGCGCCGTTTCTCCTCGGTTGGCGGGGCTCGGGCGCTTCGTGTACGACGGCGGTGGGCTCTATCACTACCAGAATGCCCTGAATAGCCGCTACTTGCTCGGTGGCGACTCGCGTTTGCGGGGTTATCCGAGCAAGCTCTTTCAGGGGCAGCACCTGGTCACGTCCAACCTCGAGTTTCGGACTCGCTCGGTCAAAATCTTGGAAGTCCTATTTGGACTCACGGCGTTTTACGACGTGGGAGATGCCTTCGATACTGGGCATCTGCGTCCGAAACAGTCCGTCGGGCTCGGTGGACGCGCAACCTTTCCCCAGTTCCAGCGCAGCGTGGCGCGGCTCGATCTCGCGTTTCCGCTTTCCAAGTCGGATCCCGATCGCGGTGAACGCTACAGCCCAGTGGTGCTCTGGTTGACGCTCGAGGGACAGGCCTTTCCCTTTCCCAGCCTGGAGAGTGAGAACACCGAAACCCCACTCTTGCCTGAAGGAAGCTAGTCTCTCTAAATGTCGAAGCCGGCTTGGGTTCTCTACTTCTTCGCTTACCTGGCGTTTGTTTCGCTGGGTCTGCCGGATACTGTTTTGGGCGTCGCCTGGCCGAGCATGCGTCGAGAGTTCGGCTTGTCCCACTCTTCCATGGCCGCGATCCTGACGGCAGGCACGTGTGGCTACGTCAGTTCCGGTTTGCTTGCCGGAGCCATCGCGAGAAAGCTCGGGATTGGTGGCTTGCTCGTCGCTAGTAGCGGACTCGTCAGTGTTGCGTTACTCGGATACAGCCTCGCCCCCAGCTGGAATACGTTCTTCCCGATTGGAGTACTGGTAGGGCTCGGCTCTGGCGCGATCGATACGGGGTTGAACGACTATGCTGCGCGTCACTTCTCCGCGCGAAGCGTGAATTGGCTGCACGCGTGTTGGGGGATCGGCGCGAGCATTGGCCCAGCGCTGATGACCGCAGCCATCACGCAGGAAGCCAGCTTTCGACTCGGTTATGCGGGGTTAGCAGCCATCATCGGCTGCATGGCGCTGGCCTTCATCGTTACCCGGCGGCAATGGAATGACAGTGGGCCTCCAGGGAGTGAGACGCGCGCGCAGAGCGCATCGCCCAAAGCAAGCATGCGCTCCGCACTCGCAAGTCGCGCCGTATGGCTGCAGGTCGCCATGTTCTGGCTCTATACGGGGCTCGAAGCGTCCATCGGCCAATGGTGTTTCACTTGGATGCGTGAGGCCAATGGGTTATCAGTCGCGTTAGCAGGATTCTGGAACTCCGCGTACTGGGCGAGCCTCACGCTTGGACGCATCCTGCTTGGCTCGATCGTGAATTGGGTGGGGGCGGATCGATTGCTGCGTATCGCGGGAGTAACGGGCGTGCTTGGAACAGTACTCTTCATTAGCCCGCTCGGCCCTGTGAGTCGAATCGGTCTCGCGCTGCTCGGATTCAGCCTTGCCCCCTTCTTCCCCACTCTGATCGCGCGCACACCAGCCCGAGTGGGTGCCAGCATTTCAAGATACTCGATCGGGTTCCAGGTGAGTGCCGCGACGCTCGGCGCTGCGATGCTTCCAGCCGCGATCGGGTTTCTCATCAGCCACCGTGGGATCCACTCATTGGCGATTGTTTTGGTTGGTTTGTCCGTCGCGGTCACGGCGGTACACGAAGTGTTGTGTCGGGCGGGGACGGCGTAGTGCGGGGACGGCATAGTGCGGGGACGGCGTCGCGTTACGCCATCGGTGGTCGCGGTCTGGATGGTCTTGGTTGGTTTGTCCGTCGCGGTCACGGCGGTGCACGAGGTGCTGTGCCGGGTGGGGGCGGAGGGGGCGGTCGTCAGTCTCTGCTCGCCTGCTCTCCACCAGGTTTCGGCGCCTCACTCCGGTAGTCGAAGTCGAACCGCTTCATCTTTCGCAGATCTTCGAGGGAGATGTCGAACTCGCTCTTCAGCTCGTGCTCGACAACCTTGATTCCGTCGCAGGCATTAACCGCGTCAGCGAACTCCTGGGCATACTTCTCCAGCGAAACGCGCAACTTGGGGTCTTTCGCAACTTTGGCTTGGCAAGCCAGCCACACGACGGTCTCGTAGTCTTTACCGACAGGCAACTCGCTTTCGGTGCTGAGCATCACGAAGATGGCCGTAACCAGCTTGCCGTCCTCCCGTTTGGAGATCTTCTCCATCCTCTTCTTGTGAGCTTCGAGTCGAGCGTTGAACTCGTCTGGAAAGGCCGGTCGCGAGTAGCGTTTGCCGAGCCAATTGGCAAGCACCTTGCGGTCTGAGAGAATGCATCCGTGTGGATTCGGTGTGATAGTCGCAACCACCGCCTTCTGGATTGTCTGCCGTGCGCGGATGTCCACGACGATAAACTGACCGTTGCCCATTTCCATACAGAGCCGCCGCGGGTTCTTGCCATAGCGAAGATCAGGAGCCGCATCGGGGGTGATTGTCGCGGGCAGCAGATCCACGCACGCCTCGGTCGAGACGGGCGCAACGATATCGCAGTCCTGCGAAGCGACCACCGCATGTGTCAGATCGGCCGCCAGCAGTTCCGAAAACTGACTGACATGTGGAATCGCGACAACCGCACCTTGGTACCAGCCAAGTGCGCGGAGCTTGCTCCCCGCGTCGTCCCCCTCGGTCATGGTCACCCGTCAGCGAAGTCCTCGATGTTGGTGTGCAGGTTCCTAGTGTCTTCGTCTTCTGAGGTGGGCTCCCATCCAAGCTGCTTCCGCACTGCTGCCGCGCTTCGAGCTCGACGTTGTTGGGTTGCCTGGTCTAGTTGCGAGACGACCACGCCGATCTCCTGGTCGTGAATTTCTTCACTTCCAAGCAGTTCAACGAGAGTCTTGCCTGAAGAAAGCTCCCGCTTCGCAAACCGGGCTGAGATTGGCTCTCGCCCTTCACGGC
>JBLNFG010000172.1:0-17050 GCA_050263495.1 Myxococcales bacterium
AGCATGCGACGTATACGCTCTTCGATATCGGTGCGCAGGCGGGCACCAGAGAGCATCGTCCCAAGATCGAATTCGTACAAGCGGGCGCCGGAAAGCGAGGTCGGGACGTCTCCATCGGCGATGCGGCGCGCCAAGGTCCGCACAATGGACGCTTTGCCGACCCCCGATTCACCCACGAGCAACGGATGGCACTTGGTGCGGCGCTCAAGAATGGTCACGAGTCGCCGCAGTTCGTCGTCACGACCTACCGTGGGCTCAAGCTGCCCCTTGCGCGCAAGTTCAACCCAATCCATGGGCTGCAACGCCGTCTCGCTGCTCGCGACGGACCCAACCCCAAGCATCTTGGTGCGCTTCAGAATGCCGTAATGTGGCTCGAGGGACCCAGGGAAGATGCCGTACGCGGTCAGAAGGTCACCTGCCGGACCTCGGATCTCCTGAGTCAATGCATGAAAAACATGTTCAAACTCGACCGTCTCGGAACGCAGCACGTCCGCGCGTTGCTCGGCGCGCTTCAGCAACTCGAGCATTGCCGTGGACAGGTACGAGGGCTCATTGCTCGTAGGCAACGCAACCAAGCACTGTACCGTGGCCGTACCCAGCGCGACCACATCGACTTGTGCGGCACGCAAAAGGTCGAGCACCGCCGGGGTACGCTCAAGGGCGCGAGCGAGGAGGTGAAGCGGGATTACCTGGGCGTGTTTGCGCTCGTCGGCAATCGTCTGTGCCCCTGCGACGAAGGCTTTTGCTTCGGGTGAGTAGCGGTTGAGCGACATGGTGGTGTGGTCGCGCGGTGTCTGGGCCATGGCGACGGATAGACTAGCGGAAAAAGGGATGCATCGAGGACCAACTTTGCGTAGGGTTGGGCGTGCCCTGCCTGGCCGATTTTCCGCCCATCTTCCTTGCCACAGTGGCGATAACGCTCGGACTTCTGTTCGGTAGTTTTCTCAATGTCGTCGTCTACCGAGTGCCGCGCGGCGAGAGCGTCGTATGGCCCGGTTCACGCTGCCCAGGTTGCGGCAAGCCGATTCGCGCCTTCGACAATTTGCCGGTGCTCTCGTACCTAGTTTTGCTCGGCCGCGCGCGTTGCTGTAAGGCCAAGATCTCGGCGCGCTACCCGATCATCGAGGCGCTTTCGGGGCTGTACGCGTTCGCGATCCTCCGAGTTCAAATCGAGGCGCTGCCCGGCGACACCAGCATCTGGATTGCTTTGCTCTGGTTCGCTAGTTCGCTCGCGCTCGGGCTCTCGTTGCTTGCCTCCGCATTTATCGATCTGGAACATTTGTATCTGCCGGATCCAATCACCTATGGCGCAATGGTGCTTGGCTTATTGACGATTCCGCTGCGCCGGGAGCTCACTTGGCTCGAGTCATTCATCGGTGGTCTGGTCGGGTTCCTGATCGTGTGGCTACCCTTCGATCGACTGTATCGCGTGTTGCGCGGTCGTGCGGGCATGGGCCTAGGTGACGCAAAATTGGTCGCTTTGGCTGGGATCTGGTTTGGCTGGCGGGGAGCCGTGTTCGTCTTGCTCGCTGGCGCCGTGCAGGGCACGTTGATTATCCTGGCCGTAGTTCTCGCGGGTGGACGAATCGAAGAACCCGAGGCAATTGCGCGCGAACGCGAGGCTGCCCAGCAACAACTCTTGGCTGCCGAGGGCGAGGAACGTGAGCGGCTTGCCGCGGAGATTGCTAACGATCCAGTTCTGGCCACTCCACCTTCAGCCAACCTCGCCATGGCACGAGTTCCGTTTGGTCCATTCCTGGTGCTTGCGATCCTCGAGTACCAACTCTTCGGACCATCGGTGATCTTGCCGGCGCTATTGGGCTATGCGCTGTAGCGCCTACCTGCTGCGGGGCGTGAGCTCGGCCGCCGTAGTGGCGCGATTTCGTCGTAGCCGCCCCCCTCATCTCAAGAGATTTGGGATGCTAGCTCTGGTTTGTTTGATGGCTTGTGCGTCGCAATTACGGCTCGTGCCCGAAGCAACATGGCCCGACCAAGTGACTGCACTTGACCTGAGTACTTCGATGGTCGTTCCGTACCCCCCCCCTGTGACGAAGGTTCAGACCGTTCCACCAGCCCCGACGGACGGCAGTTGTGCTTACCTGGATGGGTACTTCGCGTTTTCCCTCCAGGGCTGGCGTTGGGTGGAGGGGACCTGGGTGAGGGTTCAACCGGGATGCGTGTTTGCGCGCCCGCGTCTGTTTTGGCACACCGTCCAGACCGATCGCTTCGAACTACGTTTTCGGCCTGGTCGCTGGGTTAGAGAATCAAACCTTGCTATGGAATGCTCGCCGGCCTCGCCCTGCTCGGCGATCTCCAGTACCTCGCCATGACGACCTCCTCGCAGCCCCGAACAGAAACCTGGTCCATTCGACGGCTCGTCGTGTGGGCCACCGACGACTTTCGCAATCGCGGCTTCGACTCGCCGCGGCTCGATGCAGAGCTGCTGCTTGGCCACGCTCTTGGCAAGACGCGCATCGAGATCATCTTGGACGGTGATCGCCCGCTGGATAAGTCGGAACTCGATCGATTCCGGGAATTGGTCAAACGACGCCGGACCGGTGAACCCACCGCCTACCTGCTAGGCACCCGGGAATTCTACGGGACAGCTTTTGAAGTCGATTCGAATGTGCTTATCCCTCGCCCGGACACCGAGACGCTGGTCGAGGTGGCGCTCGAGCGCACGAAGGACCGCGGCGAGCCGGGGCTAGCGGTCGATCTGTGCACCGGCTCCGGCTGCGTCGCGATCGCCTTTGCGCTCGCACGCGGCGAGTGGGCGGTTCATGGCGTCGATCTCTCGCCCACGGCAATCGAGGTGGCTCGACGCAACGCCGAGCGCGCCAAGCTGACGACCGGCATCGAGTTCCGCGTAAGCGACCTGTTTGCGTCGCTCCCGGATGGCCTGCGCTTCGATCTGATTACGGCCAATCCCCCGTATATTCCCACGGACGTGATTCCGACACTCGACCTTGGCATTCGAGGTTTCGAGCCGCACTTGGCCCTGGATGGCGGCGTTGACGGCCTCACCCTCACGCGTCGCTTGATTGCGGAAGCGCCACGCTGGCTTGAGCCAGGGGGAGTATTGGCGTTCGAGATCGGCTACGACCAAGGCCCCGCTGCCCTAGAGCTCATGACGGCAGCCGGATTCGTCGAACTGCGCGTCAACCGCGATTACGGCGGCATGGATCGCGTCGTGAGCGGCCACTTGCCGTAGTCACCGGCGGCATGGATCGCGTCGTGAGCGGCCACTTGCCGTAGAAGAACCCCCGCAGTCACCGGCATGGATCGCGTCGTGAGCGGTCAATTGCCGTAGAAGAACCCCCGCAGTCACCGGCATGGATCGCGTCGTGAGCGGTCAATTGCCGTAGTCACCGGCGGCATGAGCAGCAGGCAATTGCCGTAGCAACGTAGCCGCGCGACGCATCGAGCCGCGACTAAACCGCGACGCTCCTACAAACATCCTGGACCGATCGGGTTGCACTTCTCGAAGCTCCCACAGGACTTGATCTCCGTCTCGCGGTGGCCCTGGCATGACTTCAGAATGCCTGAGCTGGTGCACCGGAACCCGTCGGTCGTGCACTCGGAGCAGAAGTCATCACCATCCGCCACGGTAATGCACTGCTTGTCAGCGCCGGGACACGCACTAACAACTAGTTGGCCCTTATTGTTACAGACCCTCACACTATCGCCCTGATCCCCGCCTTCTTCGCACGTAACGGTGTCGAACGGCTCGCACTGGACACATAAGGCACCCTCGGCATCGGCGAAGCAGCGAGTGGCACAGGTCTCGAGATCTTCCCAATCCGTGCGCTGCAGATTGCAGAGCTGAACCTTGCGATTGTCAGCACTGCATCGCGTCTGTCCCGGTCCACACTCGACGCAAGCCCCAGCCACCTCGCTGCAGTGATCCAGATCACCGCAAGCTACTGACGCCCCCCATTTGCCCGCTTGGCACTTCTGCAGGTCGCCACTCTCGGAGCAACGCGCTTGGCCTTCCGAGCATTCACTTGGCGCCGTAGTGCCTTTAACCGTTGAGCCACCCCCGCCCGTCGCGTCGTCGGGGTCGATCTTGTAGTCGCCAAAGACCAATTGGCAGCCGAAGGCGCCGAACATCAGCAGGATTGCTGCCCCGCGAGACACTCGCGCGAGACTGGTTTGGAATAGAAGTCGAGACATGCGCAGCACCGTCAAAACATAGCAGACAAGGTTGTGAGCCTAGGGAGTTTTGGGTTACGAGCAATTCGCGAAGGAAATCGTGATTTGGACGACAGTCCAAACAGCCGAGACTAGTAGCTCGAACCCGCCGCCCCAGATTCTCAGCGGCGGCGGATCCGAAGTCCTTCGTATGGACGGAAACGCGCCCTAGCCCGAAGTACCGGCCGTGGCTCCGGTGCCCGCATCTGGCGCGCCGGGATTCGGCACGCACGTGCCGCCTTCGCAAACTAGTTCACCACCGCAATTGCCGCTGTTCCGACAGGCAACACACGCGGCACCCACGCAATACGGAGTAGACGGGGTGAGGGTCGCACACTCGCTATCCGCCGTGCAAGTGCTGCAGATCCCGCTCGAACAGACGGGTTTCGTGGCAGGGCACTGCGAACTCGACGTGCATTCCACGCATTGGTTCGCCGAGCATATGGTCCTCGGGGACTCCGTGCAATCGGGGCTCGCGGCACAGTCCACGCACTTGTTGCCCGAACAGACGTCCTTCACGGGGTCCTTGCAATCCGTCTTCGCAGCACATTCGACGCACGTGTTCGACGAGCAAACGCTCGTCGGGGCATTGCAATCCGTGTTCACGGCGCATTGCACACACTTGTTGCCCGAGCAGACGCTGGTGGGAGCGCTACAGTCTGTTTTCGTGGCGCATTCCACGCACTTGTTGCCCGAACACACGGGAGTCGGAGCACTACACTCCGTAGATCCGGCGCATTGCACGCACTGCCCGCCTGCACAAGCGGGCGTAGGGGCCTTGCATTCTTGCTGTTCAATCACGTTAGCGACACAACGCTCGCGCACTGCTGCTGTCTTGCACGCCCAATCCGTATTCGGGTTGCACTCGACGCACGCACCACCCGCGCATGCAGATGGACACGGATCGGTGTGCCACTTGTAGTCAGTCCCGCAGTAACGGCGTGAGCCGTTCACGCAGGTGGCTGCTTCCGTGGGCATACACTCCACGCAAAGCCCTGTCCCGGGATTGCACGCCCCAGCACACTGGGTATCGACCCACGTGCCGCTCACGCAGGCGCGACTCACAGTATTGGTGGCGCTGCACTCAGGCGTCGAAGCGTTGCATTCGACGCAATGATCGCCCACACAGAGCGGCTTTTCCGCAGGACACGCGACAGATTGGGTGGAAGAGAAGGCTCCGCCCACGCACAACTTCAGGGCGGTGGACTTGGCGCATTGTTGCGCAATCCCCAACCATCCGCTGCCGTCCGCCTTACACGTGTTCAACCCAGTGTTGCTGCCGTCGACCTGTTCGCAACGGCTGGTGCCAGCGGGGCATGCCGTGTCACACACGTCGTTACCGATCGCGTTGTCACGGCAGCCGTAGGGGCAATTCGTGGTCGCTGACCAACTGCTGCGGTCGTCAGAACACTTGTGAATGCCCTGCTTATCGTCCGTGCAGTTGGTCTGTCCGGCAACCGGGCACGCAGCGCAGTAGTCGTGCCGCGCCGACCACTCGTTGTACTCGCACCCGTAACCCGGGGCGCAGTCACTCGGCGAGTTCCAGCTCAGGCCGGTGGTGCTACAGGTCTGAATCTGCTGCTGCGCGCATTGTTGATCACCGGCATTGCAGACGTAGCAGGTGCCGGTAGTTTTGTCGCTGCTCGTCGCGCAGCGGGCACAGTTGCTCTTCGAGACGATCCATTGTTGTCCGTCTGACTTGCAACGCGAGAGGTCCGTCCCGATACAGGAATACTGGTCCGCAGTGCAGATGTCACATTGCTGGCCGCTGGCGTCGCAGATCTGACCAGCCGCGCAGTCCTTCACGGAATCCCAGTCAGTGCGATTGGCGTTGCACTTGCGCAACTGCTGCGAGAAACAACGATACTCGTTGGTGCCGCACTTGGGCTCCACGCACGCCAGCTTCACGCTATCACACAACCCAGCTGTGTAGCAGTCGCGTAGCGTCTCCCACTTGGGCGTCTGCGTGGCCGTGTCAACCGAGCACTTCTCCAGCAATCTGCCGCTGCATTGCATGTCGGGCGTGGGGCACTCGCCCAAACAACCTTGCTCGACCGAACAGATCTGATTCGCGCCACAGGTATCTAGCGGCTCCCAATTCGCGCGCATGGCGTCACAACGACGCCGAACCTTGCCTTGGCACTCGACGGTCCCCGCCGCCTTACAAATCGGGTCGTTGCAGAGAGCGTGGTCGGCACTGCACAGCCCTTCGGTTTCGCAGGTCTTGACCAGCTCCCAACTGAGCAGGGTTGCGGGACAGACCTCGAGGTTCTTACCGTTGCAGCGGTACTGGCCCGCCTTGGGACATCCCGGCGCTCGGCAGCTCGCTTGATCGACGCGCTGGCTGCAGAGTTCGGGAGAGGCACAGGCTTTGACGGTCACCCACTCGCGACTCGCGCTGCACTGTCGCAGAACCTCTTCCTTGCAGCCGTAATCGCCTTCCGTGCACGCATGACACGTACCCTCCTCGGCGTCGCATTGGCTGGAGGAAGAACAGAGTTGTGTCCGTTCCCAACCCGTGCCGTCTTCAAGACACTGCTCCAGGCTCGCTCCCTCGCAACGGCTGGTACCTGGGGCACAGCCAGGCTTACACACGCCAGCACTCGCGTCGCACAGCTCAGCCGTGTAGCAGGTGTTGATCGTTGACCATGCGACGCGGCTCGGCGGGCATTCCTGTAGCTCAGGTGGGTTAGCAGGGTTACAGCGGTGGTCGCCTGCTTCGCACGCAGGAGCGTTGCAGCTGCCGTCCCAAGCCGTTGGAGCTGCCGTTCGGGTTTCGAGCGTGGCCCGACAGAGTTCGGCATTCGCGCAAGTGTCCGCCGCTTCCCACTGCGATTTCTCGTTGCAGCGCAGTAAGGTCGAACCACTGCATTGAAAATCGACTCCCGCCGCGCACTTGCGACAATCACGACTGGCGGTGTTACATAGGTTCGGATCGATGCAGTCAGTGACGACCCAATCGGTATGGTCCTTATTGCAGATTTTCAGGTACTGGCCATCGCACTCAGCTTCGCCGGTTTCACACTTATCACAAGCTTGCGTGATGGCGTTGCAGCGTACCTCGCGAATGCACCGGTCCTTGTCTAACCATCCGTCTCCCGAAGGTAGGCACTGCTGCAACTTGAACGAGGAGCACTGCCAAGAGCCGGGCTCGCACGTGTGGCAGTTGCCACCGGGGCCGTTGCACTGCACCGCCGTGGGACATATCTTCCGCTCCGTCCAGGTGTGGTCCTCACAGATCTGAAGTGTTGCCCCCTGGCAGCGGTAAGTGCCGTTGGCGTCACAGGTTACGGCGCTAGCAGTCCCCGCGACACCTGCCGCACCCCCCGCTGCAGCGGGGACTACTTTGTAGTCTCCGAAGAGCAGTTGACATCCTGACGCAAGGAACGCCAAACAGCCGATCCACCGCGACGCCCAAGCCAAACAGGATGGTGCTTTCATCAGAATGCTCCCCTAAGACCAACTTCACCCAGGCTGGCATAGGGTAGCACGGAAGCTCTGCTGGCGGGCGGCGGTTCTTTACCCGAAGACCTGCCTGAATTGGAGACGATGATCCACAGGCCCACGCCAGCACTGGCGAGGCCCACGCCAAACCCAATACCGGAAATCAGCCCATAACGACGGTAGTCATCCAGTGTTGCCTGAGCTTCCGGCAGGGTCTGCTGATCGACTCTGGTACACCCTGCGCTCCGCGTGCAGCCATATTTCTCCTGCAGATCAGAGCGTTTGCCGAGTGACATGATTCCCGAGATAGTACCGGCGACCAGGCCCGCGCCCCCAAGCCCAAACGCAACGTACGCCATTGCGTTACTTGGTTTTTTTGGCGGATTGGAGCGCAGCAGCGGATTTTCTCTTTGGTTTTCTTGTTTCCCGGCGGGAATCGTCTCGGTATGAGGAGCTGCAACGAGATCGATCGTGACCGCTCGATCGCCACCTTCCGGCATCGTGACGGTCACCTCCTTGGGCACGAACCCTTGCGCGCTGGCACTGATGGTTCGTTCGCCAGGATCCGTGGCTCGACGAACTCCCAGCGCAACCACTGGAACCTGTACCCCATCGACGAGCACGACTGGATCACGCGGCCCGCTCACGTTGATCGTGAGCCAGCCAACCTTCGGTTTAACTTCGTCGACCAACTTCTCGGCGTCCTGAAGTGCCTTCTTCCATACCCAAGGTGCGTTCTCCGAGACCCCCT
Source organism: Myxococcales bacterium (assembly GCA_050263495.1). Taxonomy (GTDB): domain Bacteria; phylum Myxococcota_A; class Polyangia; order Polyangiales; family Polyangiaceae; genus FEN-1139. Next base: position 8,387 of record JBLNFG010000172.1, read on the forward strand.
CCCGCATCACAAGCCCGAGTCTTTCCTGGGCCTCGACGAATCTACCAAGGCAGATCAGCGCGCGAGCGTGTTCAACCACCAACGTTGGCGCATGCACCAGGGCATCTGCTCGACGAAACCTGTCTTCCGCAGTCACACAGTCTTGAGTCCTGAGCGCTGTGTGTCCCTCAGCTGCGAGGTTGCGCGCAGTCGCGCGATCCGCGTCAGACTGGGCATGTGCCACGCTGGGGATGCCCCCAAGCAACAGGACCATGACAATCCACGTAGCCGAAGGATGACAACTCAACAAAGCGCTCAGGTAGCGATAGGATGTCAGCAAGAAACTAACGGGCATTCTCCCAGCCGAAAGGGACATGTTCTCTCATCCGTTCTGTGAAGTCGGCGACCTGTACGCTCGCTTACTAGCTAATGAAGGTGGATCCGATATCGGTTGGTGTTTGTTTTCGGGGCCCCTCCCCCAAAAATGGGCCACCAGAAATCTTGACTCGAGACGACGATATTTCGACCCGAAAGACCGCGAAACATAATTTACCCTCCCCGGCCGAGGGGCAATATCTTAGGGCCCAACGGGTGCGAATGCCTAGGTCGGTAGCACCGTACGGAGGTCGCGCAATCTGCCTACCGGCGCGTTACGCTTGGGTTCGAGACGCATTTAGCCACACCGGCCAAGCTGTTACGCGTGCCACTCGCGGGCTGCGCAGCGGCAGCCCTCCTCGTTTCGCGGAGTTTCACCCTGAGCCCTGCGTCCGCTCCGTGGCCGCCCAGTGCCATCCTGCCATCACGCCGACTGAACTAATGATAAGCGGCGCTAAATCCCCCACGGATTTTCGGATGCTGGCGATTTCCTTGGGGATTGGGAACCGGGCACAGGGCTTCGTCGCGTCGACGGTGCCCTCGGAGCGGGGAGATCATCCACGTCGTCGGCGGATGGTACCGGGAGCACCTCGGGCCCAGGGTAGACTTCTTGTGCGGCAGGTTCGGCCGAGGCGCGGCTCGCACGGGGCGCGGAAGCCAACGGCACTTGCTGCGGAGTGGATGCCTGCGATTCGGGCCCGAGCGCTGTAACATTGACAGTGCGCGTGCTCGCTGCGAGCGTGGCAATGGCGCCCAACACGACGCCGATTCCCAAAGCAACGGCGATCAATGCTTGTTTGGGCGACGCTTTGATGCGCGCACAGCCCCACTCAATTCCGTCTCTGACGGACTGAAAGGAAGGTCTCGTGCGCGTCACCGCGAGGTTGGTCACCAAAAGAGGATCTTGCGGCGTCAGCAGGGCAGATTCCTGACCTGAAGCCTGAATAAAGCTCCTAACGGTGGGCTCCGGAATCGGCGGCAGCGAGCGCGCACCAGCACCAGCGGAAGCAAGGGTCCTCCAACTGTCGCGAACGTCGCCCATCGAGGGTGGACGTAACCGTGGAGGCAAGGTGGGTACGCTAACGATCGTCTTTATTTCCAGAGCCGCACCAAGTCGATCGGCTAGTTCACGCGCGGACTGAAAGCGCAACTCACGATCGCGTTGAGTCGCTCGGCTCCACCAATCTTCGACGGCTGGAGGCAAATCGGGGTTTGCCTCAGTAATTCGGGGGATGGGATCGTACAGAATCAGTCCCATCAATTCACCCAGCGAATCGCTGTCGAAGGGGGTCATCCCGGTCAGGCATTGATAGGTAATGACCCCCAACGACCAGAGGTCGGAACGATGATCCGTTGGGCGACCACGCGCCTGCTCCGGACTCACGTAATAGGGGGTGCCCAAAAAGGAACCCTCGCGCGTCGCATGATCCTCGAGGTGGTAGCTTGCGTGTTGGGCAATGCCGAAATCCAGGACCTTCGCGATCTCTTCGTCGTAGCTTTGAACGAGATAGATGTTCTCAGGCTTCAGGTCCCGGTGCACGATGCCGAGTGCATGAGCGCTCGAGAGAGCGCGCGCGACGTGGGCGATGATCCGGTAGGCACGCTCTGGTTCCAACAGTCCAACGCGACCGAGGCGGGCGCAAAGGTCTTCGCCTTCGAGGTACTCCATCGCGATGTAGAGGATTCCGTCGGACTCACCCCGATCGAACACATCGACCACGTGCGGGCCGCGCAACTGTGCCGCCGCCTTTGCCTCTCGAACGAAACGCTTTCGGACCTCGTCGCTGCGTGACTTCTCTGGATCGATCAGTTTGACGGCGCAGGGCGAGTCCAACGAGAGGTCGTGCGCGAGCCAGACAGCCCCCATGCCGCCTGCTCCAAGCTTCTCCACCAGGCGATATCTCCCGGCGATGATGACGCCCGACACTCGATCCAAGTTAGCCTTGTTTTCCTCTCTTGTGATTCGATGGTGTCACAGCATGACAGCATCCGGTCATTCGCGAATACAGGTGAGCCTGGGTAGGGACCCCAACGCCACTTGACTACATACGATGCCCGGGTTCGCCCGGCAAGCCTGAGTCTGGCACGAACTTCGGTAATTGGCCGATATTGTAGTTCTTTTTTGTGCCAGGCACTCAGCCGACCGTCTCCCGCCGAAGCCCTCCGATTGGGGAAAGTCCCCCTCACCCCTCTCGTCGCTCAGGGCCCAACCGTGAATGCCACCCTGGCGCCGATTTCGATCACCGTCGCGGTCAGCGTCTCGCTGAAGTAATGCGAGAGCCCGACGGTGGGACCAACCCCGAGGTGGTGCCAACGCAACGTCTCGTGGAAGACGCCAAAGCCCACACGTCCGAGTGATCCTCCGTCGGCGACCGTCGCTGCGCCGTCCTTCATCTTCATCCAGCCGACACCCAAGTCTGCGTGCACACCCAAGTCGCGATAGGCGCCACCGAGAGCCCAGAGTGGATAAAGCTCTGGACGCAATAGGAACGCTCCTCCGTTCGCGTTATGTCCGTTACCGCGCAGGTTCGACATCTCGAAGCCCAGTCCAAACGTGAACCAATCGCGAATCGCGCCGCCAGCCCAGATTCTGCCGATTGCGCCCACGGCAAGCTTGGTATCGGCTTCGTAACGCGGATCATTCAGCTTGACCGCATCCTTCGGGTAGCCATCAACGTTCCCGATTCCAGCGCCCAAGTCTGCGCCCAAGGCAAAGCCACTGCGGCGTTGGGCTTGAGCGCCGTAGCCGCCGTCCCACTCCTCCGTGGTTTGCGCGTAAGCTGTCGATGACAGAAGCAGACTGGCGAGAATCGGAATTTGCGTCTTCACGGTGCCCGCCCGGGTTTTCGTCGAGTCCACGCTCTGGGTCAAGTCACGGCGGGAACTTCGACGAAAACTGGGCCGGCCGGCCCAGTTCGTGCGATGCCTATACCATGAAGCGCAGCGTCGCCACTTTGAGGCTCCTACCTCGTCATCTGCGACGGATCCTAGGGGGGACCCCGGGTTTCGGCTCTGCTGCGCAGCAACTGGACGACCCGGTTTCGGGTCATGCGCGTCGCTGGCGACTCGGAAGGAATCGAGCGCCGAGACACCTCCTGGCTTGGATTATTGGCGACCACGGCGCGCCGGAGAAGAGCACAAACGGGACCGGGCTGGCAAAGCGTCCACTGATTGGATGGGTTTGGACTCTGCCGATGCTCGCGGCAGCAATGAGCGTCTTTGGCTGTGATCGTTTCAATCCACTGGGCGAATCCTCACGACCGATGACACGAGCTCTCGAGCAGCAGGGACTCGGGCGAGCCACCGCAACGCGTGAAGCGCCGACCATCGGCGTCGTCGCGCGCCGTGCGGTAATCCGCGCGGAGCCCTCACCACAAGCCCGCATCGTTGGTTACGCCACGGCGGGAGCCATGCTGGAACGCGAGACGTCCCCCATCGCGAACTCGGCTTGCCCAGGGGGGTGGTATGCCGTGTCGCCGCGCGGTTATCTTTGCTCCAGCGAGCAGACGACGCTCGACACGCAGCACCCAACCTTGAAGGCGCGCTTGCTTGGGCCCGATCGGTCCGGAGCGCTTCCGTACCCCTACGCCTCGACTGCGCGCGCCAGCACGTCGTACGAGCCAGATCCACGTCACCGGGACGGCGTACGCGAGCGTGGCAAAGTCGCCAAAGGTGCCACTTTCGCAGTCGTTGGTTCATGGACGACTCTCGACGAATACGATCAACGCCAGCAACTAGCGATGCTGACGCTGGGCGTGTTCGTGCCGTCGCGAGACATCAAGCTGCTGAAGGTAGAGGAAGCCCCGGGCTTCGAACTCGACGCGAATAACCCAACGTGGCCGCTCGGCATTCCGCTGGCGAGCAAGGTGGCTACATTCCAACTTGCCTCCAACCGCTTAGTTCCAGCCTCCTCACTCGAGACCTTGCAACCCCAACTGCTCTCGGTGCGCAGCCGAACCATCGAAGATCAGCGCTACTTCCAGTTGGCGAATGGCCGGTACGTCTCGGATCGAGACATGGCCATGGTGCGGCCGCGACTGGAGTTCCCGGACTTCGTCTCGGCGTCAACGCGTTGGCTAGATCTCGAACTTGGCCATGGAATCGTGGTGCTTTACGAGGGGAAACAACCACGCTTTGTCACGCGCACTTGGTCACCACCGCCGAAGGATCTGCAGCGCGGGATCGTGCGGATCCGAGCCAAGCACATCTCCGATCTCGGTCCGGGCACGCTCGCTGCCGAGGCGGACAGTACCGTCGACATGCCTTGGATCATCGAGCTCGATAACGGTCTCAGGATCAGTGCCGCACTGACCCAATCCGTCGTGGACCAACCGACAGAGCGTTCCACGTTGCTGCTGCATCCGAAGGACGCCGCAACGCTATTCCGATTCCTTCAACCCGAGATCCCAGACGGCTGGCACGCCATCTATGCCGACGCTCGCTCGACCTCCGTTAGCCAGATCGTCATCCACTGAAACGCGTGAGCCTTCACTGCAACCCGAGCTCAATTCCGCGGCAGGCCCCAACCTCGCACCCTCAGCGCGGCGATGATCTCGAGACTCGCGGTCGAACGGTTGAGCGTATAGAGGTGAATCCCAGGTACGTTTCCCTCGAACAGGTGTTCGACTTGCTTGACGGCGTGTGCCACTCCCATGGCGCGCACGGCGTCTGCATCGTCTTGCACGGCTTCGAGCCGAGCCAATAAGCGTGCAGGGACATGTGCCCCACACGTCGCGGTAAACCGCTTAATCTGGGAGACGTTGGTAATCGGCATGATGCCTGGGACGATCGGCACCAGAATTCCTTTGGCGCGCGCCCGCCTCAGAAAGTCAAAGTAGTCTCGATCGTCGAAGAACAGTTGAGTCACGATGAAGTCCGCGCCTGCCGAGACCTTGTCCTTGAGGTTCTGCATGTCGGACAGGAAATCCGGCGCCTCTGGATGCCTCTCTGGATAACCCGCGATCCCGCTGCAAAGCTCCGGATGCCGCTCGCGAATGACCGCGACTAGTTCCGCACCGCGTCCGAAGCCACCCACGGGCGCCTCGAATACCTTTTGACCTTTCGGGGGATCACCGCGCAACGCCAAGACGTTCTCCACGCCCGACTCGACGAACTGATCCAGCACGCGAGCGATCTCATCACGCGTAGCGCCGACGCAGGTGAGATGCGCCATGGCTTCGATTCCGGTTTCCGCCTTGATGCGTCGAACCAGCTCCACCGTGAGGCGTCGCGTGCTGCCTCCAGCACCGTAGGTGACGGAAACGTACGCGGGACGGTGATCACGCAACGCCCTTACTGTATCGAACAACTGAGCTACGCCCGCTTCGTCCTTCGGCGGAAAGAACTCGAAAGAGAAGCGTGGAGCGGGCTGATGCAGTACTTCGGCGATCTTCATGATTGGGTCGAGGTTTGAGTCAGCCTCTGCCATAACAGCCACGGGTCGAGCCCCGCAAGTGGAGGCCGCGACCTGGTTGCCGACGGCTCGCATAGGGGTCCCACTTATCGAAGTGAAAGCACTACACGTCAGAAACTGGACGTTCTTTCAGTGCTTCGATTAAGGATAGTCGCATGACCAACGAAACCCTCGCGCTTCGAATCCTCGTGGCCCTCTATCGGTCCGCTAGCCGCGGCGGAATTCCTACGGAATCAAGCCTGTGTGCCGAGACGGGCATCGCGATCGAACCCCTGCTTCGACTCTTGGCCCAGCTCGATCGAGCGGGGTACGTCGACGCCGCTCAGGTCCGTCTGACGCTGCCCGGGTTGGCTCTCGCCGTGGCCGCGACGCCCAAAACCAAAAGCAAAGCCAGGGCGAAGCCGATGGCCCACGCGGCGTGAACTAGTGCGGAGTGGACTTGACGGGGACATGACCCCTGGTTAGAGCGGCGTTCTTCGCAGTCATTGCACCGTTGGCGCCACCTGCGCTTGGCGTCTCCTGTGCCGCGGAACGCAATCCGTTCCGTTCGTTCTTTCGCAGCGCACGAAGGCTCGAACATGCACATTCACCTCGTTGCAGTTTCGGGAACCGGCATGGGTGCCCTCGCGGGCCTCTTGCAGCAGTTGGGACACGAGGTCTCTGGCAGCGATCAAAGCTTCGATCCGCCGATGGGGCCCGCACTGAAACAGTGGGGGATCCGCTGTCTCGAGGGGTTTGATCCAGCGCACCTCGAACCCGCGCCAGACTTGGTGGTGGTCGGCAACTTCTGTCGCCGAGAAAACATCGAGGTCCAAGCGGCACTCGAGCGTGGATTACGCGTGGTGCATATCGCGTCAGCCCTGCGAGAACTGGTGCTCAGCGGCAGTTCGCCCTTGGTCGTGGCGGGCACGCACGGCAAAACGACGACGACGGCACTCGCAGCGTTCTTGCTCGACCGCGCCGGGTTAGCGCCGGGCTTCTTGATCGGCGGCCTAGCACTCGATTTCGAGCGGAGCGCGCGTCCTTCTGCCCAATCGCCGTTCCGACTTCCGCTCGTTGCCGGTCCCAAACGACAAACACCATTCGTGATCGAAGGGGACGAGTACGACACCGCCTTCTTCGAGAAGACGGCCAAGTTCCTGCATTATGGCGCGGAGGTCGCGATCCTTACCAGCATCGAACAGGATCACGTCGACATCTATCCTTCGTTCGACGCGTACCGAGGTGCGTTCGAGCAGTTCATTGGCCAGATCCCGGAAAACGGATTGATCGTCGCGTACGCGGGCGATCCGGTCGTGGTCGAGGTCATTCGGACACACGCCAAAGCGCGCGTGAGCTTTTATGCGCTGTCTGACGATCCGCACCACGATGTTCCCGTGCACTGGCTCGGCGCACCAGCTCGCACGCAAGGTCGAGGCAGTGCGTTCGATCTCTTTGCTGGGGGCGTCCTCGCCGGGCGGTTCGTCACTCAACTTGCTGGCAAACACAATCAACGCAATGCCCTCGGCGCGCTCGCTGCCTGTGCCGAAGGGTTCGGCGCGCCACTCGACGCGTTACGCGTAGCGGTCGCAAGCTTCCGTGGCGTAGCACGACGACAACAAGAACTCGGTGACCCGCGCGGCATTCACGTCGTCGACGACTTCGCTCATCATCCCACGGCCGTCCGCGAAACCCTCGCCGCGTTGCGCTCACGCTATCGCACCGGCAAGCTCTGGGCGGTATTCGAGCCCCGCAGTGCCACCGCCTGTCGCAAGCTCCACCAAGCAGATTACGCAAACGCGTTCGAACGCGCCGACGCGGTGCTGATTGCGCCGCTCGGACGAAAGAACCTAGCGCCAGAAGAGCGCTTGGATATCCAAGAACTCGTGACAGAACTGCAGCGACGTGGCCGGCAGGCCGAGGCGCCCGTCTCGATCGACGCGATCCTCGATCGATTGGCATCGCAGGCAAAACCGGGCGATTGCATCGCCCTGTTGTCGAACGGCAGTTTCGGTGGCATCCACCAGCAGCTACTGGCTCGGCTTTCGACTGAGTAGCATGGAAAGAAACGGAGAAGCGCGTGACTTGTGTATGCGGAAAGGGTGAATCCCTAGAGACCTGTTGTGGCCCCTATCTCTCGGGCACTGGCTGGCCCAATACTGCCGAAGCGTTGATGCGTGCGCGCTATGCGGCGTATGCAACCCACAACATCGACTTCATCCTGAATTCGCATCATCCGAAGACCGTCGACACGGTCGATCGGGCCACGACCGAAGCCTGGAGCAACAATGCCGAGTGGCTGGGGCTCGAGATCAATGGCACCGAACTCGGTGGCGAAACCGACGAAGCCGGAACCGTGGAGTTCATCGCGAAATTCAAGATGAAGGGCGTCCTTATCCCGCATCGCGAACGCGCTCAGTTCGAGAAGCTCGACGGCAAGTGGTACTTCGTCGACGGCAAGGAGCTCAATAATCCCACCGTGCGTCACGAGGGCCCGCGTGCGGGGCGCAATGATCCGTGCCCCTGTGGAAGCGGCAAGAAGTTCAAGAAGTGTTGCGGCAAAGCAGCCTGAACCAAGGCAGGCTGAACCGTGACTACGGATGCTCTCGAGCTTGCTCACGTTGCCCTGGCCGTCGCAAAAGAGGCGGGTGCGGTCCTGCAATCCGGTTATCGTACCCGCCCGAGTGTCGAGCGTAAGGCGCCGGTCGATCTCGTCACCGAGTGGGATCGCAGGAGCGAAGCGCTAATCGTCGAGCGCTTATCGAAGCTGACGCCCAAGCTCCCGATCCTTGCCGAAGAAGGCGGCGGTTGTGTGGGCTCAGAACTCGGTTGGTACTGTGATCCCCTCGACGGAACGACGAACTTCGTGCACGGTCATCCGTTCTTTGCAGTCAGCATTGGTGCGATGCAAAACGGAC
>JBLNFG010000173.1:0-6322 GCA_050263495.1 Myxococcales bacterium
ACGCCTACTTGGCTCGCTTACTGGACAGCTCCGAAGGAAATGTAAGTCGTGCTGCGCGCCAGGCCAAACTTGACCGGATGTACTTGAGCAGACTCCTACAACGTCATGGGCTCCGCTCCAAAGCATCAGACGTTTAGCTCGGCGATCCGATCGTAAGGAGTAAAGTACTCGGTGCTGTACGAAGCAAAGGGCAGCACTAATGACCGACTCTCTTGAAACTCGACGAGAGGCAGCCGGCAGCCCCAAGAAGGTCGCTCGGTGCGTAGACGATCACGTAGTGTGCCGTCGCGGGAGGTCAACCTTGTGAGGTGCTGACGGATGCAGAGCGTAGAGCGCGCCTAGAAATTGGGGAGCAAAGGCACACGCGATGGGGCTGCCAACGGTGTGTCCATATCGCGCAGCGCGTGCAGGCACTGTCGAGTCGCCCGCCCGCGTAAGCGCAACATGCGAGCGCATCGAATCAAAGCCGTCGCGTAACCCGACGCATTCTCGGACGAGAGGAACGTACCGCGACCGCGTGATTGCGACGTCAGAACCAAAACAGTCTGGGCTGTCATGGTTGGATCCTCAGATCCTCACGATACGTCTGGCGTTCTCGTACTGTAAGACGCAGTGAACGCACGACTGCAGTTGTGGGCTAACAGCAAATGGCACGTGTTGGGCTTACGCCCAAAACCCAAATCCGCTTCGCAAATCGCTAGCGCCATGTCCTCAAAAGTTGAGTCCTTCGGACCGGCCGCTATGTGCGTAATCGCGCTACTAGCCGCGTTTCCTTGGGCTTCTGCCCAAAACCTATTTCGCTTCGCGAATCGCCAATACGCCTCATCTCAGAAGATTCGGGTACTAGGCTAATTTCACAGCGCCACATAGCATTTCATCAGCTTAAGTCTCGGACGGGTGGCCCCGTATCTCACATGAGTCTGGACTCATCGGTCACACCCTAAAGACGAGCGAATGGCCTACGACCAGAGATTCTCACTCCCCGATGCACTTAGAGGCCCCACATCAACGCCGACGAATTCGACTGTTCGAGTCTTGTCAACATCGCAGGACGACTTCACCCAACCTAGTGTCGGTACGAGCAACATGGCAATGGGATCCGAACTGAAGGAAAAGGCACCTGAGCGCGTCATTGGGCGCTACGCCATTTACGACGAGATTGCCTCCGGCGGAATGGCGGTTGTGCATCTTGGACGCATGATGGGCCAAGCCGGCTTCTCCAGAACCGTCGCGATCAAACGCTTGCACCCGCAGTTTGCAAAGGACCCAAACTTCGTGGGCATGTTCCTCGATGAAGCGCGTCTCGCTGTTCGCGTACAGCATCCGAACGTCGTTGCGCCACTCGACGTCCTCGTCGTAGATGGAGAAGTCTTGGTGGTCATGGAGTACGTCGCGGGAGACACGCTCTCGCGGCTGCAGCGCTCACCCGCCACCCAGGTGCAACCACCGTCACCTGCAGTCGTCGTTAGCGTCCTGTCCAATGCTTTGCATGGTCTGCACGCCGCGCATGAAGCGCTAAGCGAAGATGGAAGGCCACTTCATATCGTGCACCGTGATGTTTCGCCACAGAACATCATGGTCGGCACGAATGGCATCGCCCGCGTGCTCGATTTTGGAGTCGCCAAGGCCGCCATCCGTTCCCAATCTACGACCAACGGCGAGGTGCGAGGCAAACTCGCGTACATGGCGCCGGAACAGTTGGAGGGCGGGGCGCTCGATAGTCGCACGGACGTGTTCGCTGCCGGAATCGTGATCTGGGAATTGCTCTCGCAGCATCGACTGTTCAACCCTGATCAACCCGGCGAATCGATGTCGCGGATCGTGCGCGGACGTGTTCCCTCGATCCGAACGTATCGCAGTCAGATTTCTGCTGAATTAGATCGCGTTGTGCTCAAAGCGCTTCAACGTGATCCGAACCAACGTCACCAGACGGCCCGAGACTTCGCTGTGGCGCTAGAGCAGGCTTGCGCGCCAGCGTCACCGAGCGCCGTTGCGGATTGGGTCAAGGCTGTCGGGGGTGAAGTCATCGCAGCTAGGGCAGAGCGAGTAGCGGCGATCGAAACCCATTCCTCCAGCTCGATGATACGTCCGTTACCTCCCCCGCCGCGGTCGTCCGGGATGGTTCCGGTGCAGGTGCCGCCATTACCGATCGATCCCGACGGCCTCGCTGGGCGCTCTCTCTCTCGAATCACCATCCCACTCGTCAGCGCAGCGCGCCCCGACCCAGTCCGAGTGCGAGAAACGCCCGCCAATACCCTAGCTGCGGGCACGTCACCAGCCCCAGTCTCTCGGCACGTCTGGACCCTGCGCTCTACAACTATTCTTGCCCTCGGCGCTTGCCTAGTTCTAGCCGGTGCGTTGTTGACGATCCTGGTTCCACGTTGGATTTCAATGTCGGGAGCCGCATCGCCTGGCTCAAGTGCGGCCGCGCCAGGAAAATCGGCCGCACCTTCGTCACCAGACACCGCTCGCGCCCAACTGACGCCGCCTGCACCATCCATCGCGGCCGTCGGTCAGGGCCAGCCGACAGTGGCAAACGAAACCGGCGCTGAGACGGCTACGGAGGCGACAGCTGATGCCTCCTCCAACCCCGCCGCGGAGCAGAAGTCCGCTACGCGCAAACAGCGATCCGCGCGAGGAACATCGACGTCTGCTAACGCACTGCCTCGGCCGAGCACGGTGGATGCTCCGAAGACCAAGCCCAGCTGCAGTCCGCCCTACTTCGTGGACGCCAAAGGGATCCGTCGGCTCAGACCCGAATGCCTATGACCTGAGGAGGAACGCTGCATGTGGCAGAAATCCGCTAGACTGTCGCCCGTTTTGGGGTTCGTGCTCATGTCGCCCAGTGCGGCATGGGGCGAGGCCAATCCGTGTGCGACTGCGTATGAACAAGCACAGGAATTGCGTTCGGAGCAACGCCTTCGCGAAGCGCAGCATACACTGGAAAGCTGCGTCGCCCCAACCTGTTCCGAATTCGTCCGAACCGAATGCGGGCGGTGGTTGGTCGAAGTCGAAGCGTCGCTCCCATCGGTCGTGCTTGCGGCGAAGAAGGGCGGAAGAGAACTCGAAGCCGTTCGGGTGCTCTACGACGGCAAACCACTGGTCCAGGTCTTGGACGGAAAGGCCGTCCCCGTCGATCCCGGGCCACACACACTGACGTTCGAGTCGCCTGGTGTCGAACCGATTCAGATGAAGTTGGTATTTCGCGAAGGCGAGAAAAACCGGCTAATCACGGCGCAAATAGAAGAGGCGAGTGCATCAGCCGGACCTTCACCACTCGTTGCGGAAAGCCCCGCCATGCAACCTGCGACGGACAAACCAGGCAGCTGGCTACCGTACGGGTTTGGTGGACTGGGAGTGCTGGGAATAGCGGGATTTGCCGTACTTGGAATGATTGGAAACAGCGAGCTCAAGGAACGAGAACGTAGTTGCGCTCCAACCTGTACGGATTCCGACGTCAACTCCGTTAAGACGAAGTACTATCTGGCCGATGCGTCACTCGGCGTGGGAGTGGTCTCCCTCGGGGTGGCGGGCTATCTGCTCCTCACTGCCCCGCAAAGCACCCAACGGCACGCGTCGTTCCTTCCAGGGTCGAGTCTCGACATGCGTCTCGACCGAAACGGCGGATATGCCAGCATGCGCGTCGCCTTCTAAATTCGACGGCAAACTCGCGCTGTGCACCTCCTCAACCGCGTCGCATCGAGTCCCTACGAATCTTCAACCAAGTATCGGAAGCAACCCACGGCGGATGCCATGACAAGATTCAACACGCAGCATGCGGGCAGGCGTAGCGTTACTGCCCACAACGCAACCTGCTTAGCCTTGCTCTTGGCGAGTAGTTGTTCACTCAAATCCCTGGATCACCTTCAGTCCGGTGAACCCAAGGAAGCCGGCACAACGGGTGGCTCTGCCAGTGGAAGCCAAAACGGAGCGGAGTCGGGCGGAGTAAATGCCGGTGGAGGTCCCGGAGACGCAGGGGCACCCAGTGGCGGGGGAACACTTGTCGACGCAAGTAGCGGAGGCGTGTTCTCGACCACGAGTATCAGCTCGATAGGCGGAGTTCCCTCTACGTCTGAGACACCAGCGTCAGCGTTGGGTGGGTCGAGTACTTCCGCTATTGGGGGCGTGCCCAACTCCAGTGAAACGCATTCGGGTGGCAATCCTGGATCAACAACGACGTTCAGTTCTGCAACCGCTACGGGGGGTAGCACGACGGGTGGCTCTGGCGGCAATGCCGGCACACCAGTGAGTACTGCGCCCTCAAGCATGCTGTACAACGTTCTAGGTCAGTCCTGCGCGCATACCGACGCTTGCCCCGGCGACGTCAGCTGTTGCACACAAATCGACGTACCAGGTGGCAGTTTCACCATGGGAACGAACACAGATCCCGCGCGCAGCACGGACGAGTCTCCCCCGCACCCGGCAACCGTCGATGGTTTCGCGATGGATAGATTCGAAGTCACCGTGGGTCGGTTCCGGAGTTTCGTCGAGGTTTACGATGGAACCACGCCCCCGCTCAACTCCGGGGCGCACCCCAAGATCACCGGCAGCGGCTGGCGCGTGGAATACGACGCAAACATGCCAAGCTCCAGAGCCACACTGAAGAACAGCGTGAGCTGTAGCATCGGAGGTTACCAGACCTGGACTGACCAACCCGGTGTTAGCGAAAACATGCCGATGAATTGCGTGAATTGGTACCTTGCCTTCGCGTTTTGTATCTGGGACGGTGGACGTCTCCCAACCGAGGCGGAATGGGAAATGGCCGCCGCAAACGGGAGCGAGCGCCGAAAGTATCCCTGGGGCGAAGATGACGCGAACACGTCAAAACACGCCTTGGTCAATTGCGGCAATGACAAGAAGTGTGGCTACGAAGATCTCCTGACGGTCGGCTCGTACGCAGATGGCGCAAACCGTTGGGGGCACATGGACCTCGCTGGCAATCTCTGGGAGTGGACGCTGGACTACTTCGACGCCACCTACTACCAGGCGATCGGCACCTGCGACAATTGCTCCAGCTTGGCGGACACAACCCCGCGCGTGATCCGTGGCGGCAGCTTTGCCAGTCTCGTTAATGCATTCCGCGCTACTGCTCGCACAGCCAAACCACCGATCAAGGTTGACCCGTACCAAGGAATCCGCTGCGTGCGTTCGCTGTAGCAACGCAATTCATCATCATCCAGCGCCAAATCGAAACCACGTGAGTTCATGTCGGTTATGATGCAGGTGCATCAAGCGCGAGCCGGGAATCTTGGCGAACTTGCGGGCGACGTCGTGATCCGTTGTCGCTTGGAACTTCAGTGTGCAGACGAAGTTCTTGACCTTGCCTGACTCCAGCCAACGTTCAATGGCTTCGAGCAATCGGGCGGGGTAGCAGATAACGTCGGAAAACAGCCAGTCGACGCGGACGTGCGTTGCGGGGTCAATCGCAAACGCGCTTTGCTGCTCGAATCGCACTCCGGACATCCCCGCTACCTTCGGATCGAGTGGCGCTTTGTCAACGCTGATGACTTTTGCGCCCAAGGAGGCGAGTACCCAGGTCCATCCCCCTGGGCTACTCCCCAGATCCAGACACAGCTCGCCCTTTCTGGGTTTGTGACCCGTCACAGTGAACAACTCCCAGAGCTTCAAATAGGCTCGGCTCGGCGGCGCGTGTCGGTCTTCGAGGAATTGGAGCTCTCCGTTGGGAAAGGGACTCGAACAGCGGGCGCTCGCGAGCAATGTATGCTCGTCGATCAAGGTCCAGCTGCCCAAAGGCCCACGCGGTGCGGGTTGCCCAAACTCAATCGGTTCGAGACGCGGACTCTGAAGCTTCGACTGGATTAAGGCGCCCCGGCGATGAAAGTCTTGGCTCAATAGGCACCACTCTTGACCTCGCGCGCTCAGTGCTTCAACCGCATCGCGAATCGACGCCACCGTGATGCGTTCAGGCTCGTACCAGACGTTGCTCGCCCACGCGGCGCGTTTGGGCCCGTCTTTGGTGACGAGTATCCGCCCGACTTGTTCGATCAAGCTCGCCCCCGCGTGAGAAAGCTCTTCCGTTAGCTCAGCTTCTCGTCCTTCGACCGCGAGGTAGGCACGCATGGCAGCCCGTCGTACGACGGGCGGTGGCGCGTGTCGAGGAGACATCGAGCGTCCCCGCTCAAGCGGGCTACGATTCACGGACCAATGGCCGCTAGCCCGAGTGGAAGCACGCAAACGGCAGCTAGTAGCGCGATTCAATTGAATTGATGGGTCCTACGGACCCGGCCGCTACGCGGCCATCGCGCTACTAGTTTTGTTCCGTTGGGCATTCACTGCGCCCTACGGGCGCTGCTCGCTGCCG
>JBLNFG010000174.1:0-4436 GCA_050263495.1 Myxococcales bacterium
CACGGGAAGTGTGATCTCGTTGACCACGAGCCGCACCAAATCGTCCAGGCTTCGAATCGATGCATCGGGCGGCAGCGGCCCAAACCCGGGCCATCCGAAGAAGCGACGAGGTCCGGAATGCTCGAGGCGATTGGACAGCGGGCGCCAGAGCTCGATATTCCCCGACGCGCCGGGTAGAAACATCAGTGTTTCTTGGGTGTTCGGGTCATGTGAGGCGATAACCATGGCGACGACCTTTCCGATCCCCCATTAGCACCGCAGCGCATCGTTCGAAGGGTCGTACCAGTCAGTTTTCTACATGGATGGCTTGTCGCGGACCCTACTGGCCGAGTGAACTGAGAGCGCTCAGGCGCGCTTTGGCTTCGGCAGGAGGCAAGAATAGCTGGAGCGTGCGTTCCAATCCTTCGACTAACCGTGGCACGTCCTCTGGGCCCAAGTCGCGCGGTGACACGTCGAGCCGCCGACAGATACTCTCGACGGTTGATCTTGCCAGGAGTTCGGATAGTCCCGTGCCTTGCACGATCTGAGCAAACAACTCGCCTCCGCGGAGCTGGCCCTTCGAACTCGCGAGCGACGCCGCGGTGCCCGAATTCCCCATCGAACCACCAGCGGCGTCCACAGCGATGGCGGTCGGAATACGGCCGCTGGACAGACCCGCGCCACTGGCCACTGCAATTGCGACGGGCATGCCGCCCGAGTTTCGTCGCTGCTCGGCAGGGCTGGCCACCGGAAGCTTACCCGACGAACTTCGCCGCGGTTCGGTGGAGACACTCGCCATGGATCCCGAGATAGTCCGTCGCGGCTCGCTCAGCGAGTCCTTCCTGCCCGCTGACGGTCGTGACGCGGGGCCCGCGTCGACCGATGACGCGAAGGAGCGATTCTGATCGTTGCCCCGGGGCCGTACGCTTGGGTCCGTTGTGCCTTCGCGCAGCGAGGCGTTGGCGCCGTATGGCATGCCAACCCCACCGGTAACGGCTTCGAGCTGATTCGAGAAATTCGTACGCGCCGGGTTGCGGACGAGGAGCAATCGCACCTTGCTGCGGATGCCCTCCAGATCGCGTGATTTCACTGCGAAATCGTCGGCGCGTGCCAACGCCGCTTCACCGCGGATTGCCGACTTCTCGCGCCCGGTGAGCATCAGGATAGGCAACGACGCCGTGCGGGGTGAAGCCTTGACTCTGCGGCACACCTCGACACCGTTGATATCCGGAAGGAAGACGTCCAAGACGATTAGGTCCGCGCGGTGCCGCTCGACGTAACGCAGTGCATCCGATCCAGTCTCGGCAAGCGCGACGTCATGGCCATCCTTTTGCAGCTCTTCCATCAATGCATGCCCATACGTGGGGCTATCGTCCACGACGAGAATGCGGCGTGCAAAACCCTGGGGCGCCACGGACGGCAGGTGGTCGCGCTGATTGAGCAGGCTGTTGATGCGATTGAGGACGTGCTGGGGCGCGAACGGCCATGCCACGTGATCGTTTGCACCAGACGCAAGCGCCGACAGCCGGGCGTGCACCGACGCATCGGTTGACAGCGCCAGAATTGGCATGAGGTACGCGCTTGGTTGCCCTCGCAGCCATTGAATGAGCTCAATGTCAACATTGTCTGCCGCCGAATTGGAGACAATGGCCAGATCCGCGTGCGAGTGCAGCGTGCTGGTGCGTGCTTCGGCCGCGGTTTCGACCGCCTGCACGCGGTAGCCGGCTGCCTGCAGCTCGACCACGAGACGACTTCGCTCTATCGGATCTTGCTCTACGAGCAAAATGGTGTGCATCCGCCACTGCTCCTTTCCCCAACTGAAAGCGACGCCTGCACCAGCGTACCTGCGATTTGCTCGAGAGGCAGCACCAGCTCTACCGCCCCGACTTGAATCGCTTCGTGTGGCATGCCAAACACTGCGCTCGTTGCCTCGTCTTGCGCGAACGTCATTGCGCGTAATCTGCGCAACCGGAGCAGCCCGAGCGCACCGTCTCGACCCATGCCGGTCAAAACGCCAGCCACAGCCCGCGCGCCGTATTCGAGTGCAATCGATTCGAACAGCACGTCCGCCGAAGGACGACAGGAGTGTCGTTCGGGAGCGTTAGACAGGCGTAGTTTTCCGGCTTCGACAATCAAATGGCGCCCCGGCGGGGCGAGAATCACAGGCGCGCCTGCTCCCGGCAATGGTACCGGATCGCCATCGCGCGCGAGGCTAACCTTGAGTGCGGACTGCCGACCCAGCCATTCCACCAGTGACGGCGCGAACAGGACTGCCATGTGTAACACGACCAGAACTGGCAATCGAAAGTTGAGAGGTAACTGACCCAGTATGGCAGCGAGTGCCGCTGGTCCGCCTGTAGACGCGCCCAGAGCGACGATGCGCGGTTGTCCGGCATCGGTCGCACTGAGGACGGATTCACGCTCAGGCACAGTGTCGGGAGAACACTCCTTCGCGACGGAGAGTCGCGACTCACTGCCACGGAATCTCACCGAGTCGGGCAAGGCGGCTGCTCTCGCCCGCGTTACTACGCGAATCCTAGATACCAGACGCAACGCGCCCTTCAACTCCTCTTCCCACTGAGTTCCTTGTAGCATCCTCGATTTCTCGAAGATGTCGACGGCGCCCGCGTTCAAGGCGTCGAGTGCGTCAAATGCCTCACCACGATTGATGGACGCCGAAACGACCAGGATCGGAGTGGCACGGGTGGCCATGATTCGCTGAGTTACTTCGAGCCCACTCATGCCGGGCAACACCATGTCCAGGGAGATGACGTCTGGTCGCAAACGCTCGCACAACCGAATTGCCGACACCCCATCGCCCACCTGGCCTACCACTTGGAATCCCGGATCCTCCCTTAACACCTCGACCAGTCGCTCCCGAACTGTTCGTGAATCTTCCACGATGAGCACGCGTAGCGGTGTCATGATTCCGTCCTTGAAAGCGTTCGGATCTGGTTCAGGAAGTGATCCTGGTCGAATTGCCCCTTCACTACGTAAGCGGACGCACCCGCGTCACGTCCACGCGCCTGATCGGCCTCGGAGGAGAGCGACGTCACCAGAACAACGGGTGTCTCGCGGAACCGTGGGTCACTTCGCGTCATTGCTGTGAATTCGAACCCGTTCATTCCGGGCATCTCCACATCCACGACGAACAAGCCATATTCACGCCCAGTCGCCATGGATAATCCCTCTTCCGCGGAGGTCGCCACGTCGACCTCGAAACCGGCGGTCTGCAGAATGCTTTGTTCGAGCATGCGGGTAGTCAACGAATCGTCAATGACCAGAATTGGCAGATAGCGCTTAACGCTGACCGCAGGTTTGGGTACTGGGCCACTCGCCGAGTGTTGCTGCAAAATCGTGATCAAGCCGCGTGGATCAAGGACGAGGCGAGAGACTCCTTCCGCATCCAGCGCCGCGCCTGCAATTCCCGTCGGTGATCCCGCTGCCCACGGAAGTGGCCGCACCGTCACTTCGTTGATATCCAGTACTGCGTCGGCCAAAACTGCACAACGCTCATCACCGACTGCCACGACCAGTACCACCGGATCCATTCCCGCCGCCTGTCGCTGGGAAGAGCCTTCTAGTATTTGGCCCAGTCGTAACACGGGCAAGAGTTCGTCGTCCAAGACCAAACTTTCGCCTCGTTCGCTCTGGTGCAACGAAGTGGCGGGTACGCGGCTCACTCTCCTGACTACGTCGAGGGGCATGAGCAGCAGGCCCTCGCCGACCTGAAGCGAGAGGACGGTCGCGGTCGAAAGCGACACTGGTACGACCAACTCAACGCGCGTTCCCAGCCCTAAGCGACTGCTGATGGTGGCATGTCCGCGTAGCGACGCAGCGACCGCATTTACCACGTCTAGCCCCACTCCTCGGCCAGACCAGTTCGTGACCTCGCTGCGCGTACTGACGCCAGCGCGAAACAGCAGTCGAAGGGCTGCGGCATCATCGAGTTGGTTTGCCTCGTCGAGCGAGAGCCAGCCGCGCTCCACGGCGATTCTGCGCACCTCTGCCGCGTCGATTCCAGCGCCGTCGTCCTCGCAAACGAACGCCACGCGGCTACCACGCCGCTCTACACTGAGTCGAATACGGCCTTCAGAGGCTTTCGCCCGGGCCGCGCGCGTGTGAGGGCTTTCAATCCCGTGATCGACGGCGTTGCGGATCACGTGCAGTAGAGCATTGTTGATGATCGGCAGAACATGTCGATCGATTCGCACCTCGCCGCCGCTGGCTTCCACCCGAATCGATTTCCCGAGTTCCGCAGCGGCAAGTCGAGCTGCACGCTCCATCGTGGAGAAGGCCTCACCTGCTGGAACGAGCGCAAGCCGCGACAATCGACCGCGAGCTTCGGCTAGCTCGCGCGATACAGCATCCGCTCGTGAGAGCGCATTTCTACGGGCAAGATCCAGGCGTTGGAAGAGCTCACGGAGAGGTTCCGTCGCGCGCCTGTGGCGGCGACG
>JBLNFG010000175.1:0-17588 GCA_050263495.1 Myxococcales bacterium
GGCCCCTACTGCACGCGTGCTGCCATCGCCGAGGTGCGACCTGCCGGTTCCCGGCATCGCTGAGGGGTCTAGCGTCGACCATCCAGTGACCGCCGAGTTTCTCTATTGCGGCAATTGCGGCAATTGGCGCCGCATTTTGAGAGACAGAATGAGTGCGACCATTTGCCAATAGTGTTTGATAACGATACACAGTCCCAGTGCCGCGTCCCTGATCACACGGGTCGCGTATCTACTGTTGTTGCACAAGAAGTGCGAATACCGACGATTCCCGTGCCGTAACCACGTCAAACACTACGAAATTACTCAGTGTGCTCACTCACCTCAACACGGGACTCGACCGTTCCTCATGGCTTAGGCTAGAGTAGCGCCATGTCGTCTTCGGATCACCCGGGTGTCGCTCGCGTCCGACCTGCGGCGCCCGTCGCTAGTGAATCACTGCAGCGATTCAAGCAGGGGGAAATCTCGTTGCAGGAGTACCTGGATGAGCGCACGGAACGAGCGCTCGATCACGTGCGCGGCTGGGTCTCGCCCCAAACCTTGGAGACAGTCCGCACCACGATTCGTGAGCAACTCAGGAACGACCCTGTGGTGCTTGAGCTCGTTCGACGCGCGACGGGCCAAGTCTCGAGCCGCTCCCCGGAGAATTTGGCATAAGTGATGACAGAAACCCCACAGACTGATCCCAAGCGGGATAAGCCAAGGCACGAAGTCCTGGGCCTGTTTCATGCCCATCTGGATCTCGTGGAGATGATAGTAAGCAAGCTAGCGCGAGAGATCAGCTCCTCACTCAGCCGCGACGAACTGGTCGTGGCAGGTCAGGAAGGACTGTTTCGTGCGGCGCAGCGTTACGATCCAGAGCGCGAAGTGCCATTTCGCGTTTACGCGAACTATCGCGTGCGCGGCGCAGTACTCGACTGGGTACGACAAAACGCGCGCCTACCGCGGCGCGCTTACGAACGGCTGCTAGCCACCACGGCGGCTTGCCTCGTCAGTGGCGGCGAGGCGCTTGCGGTCTTCAACGCACGCAGCAATCGCCTGTCAGATGCCGAGGCAGAGAGCTGCCTGGATGAGCATTTGGCTTCGGTGGTGACTGCAGCGGCAACTGCGGCCGAGGCCGCTGCAATCACCCCAACACCGCTCAGTCCCGAAGAATCGGAGACCCCCGAGGGGGCTTACGAGGAGGCAGAGCTGCTAGCGCACATCCGGCGCGAGATCAGTCACCTGGACGAGGTAGAAAGTAGAATTGTCGAGTTGATGTACTTCGAGGGGATGAACCTCGAAGGCGTCTCAAGCGTGTTGAGAATGAGCAAACCGTGGGCTTGCCGATTACACAGCCGGGCCATCCAACGCTTGACGAAGCGGTTACGGAATCTCACTTGAGAAGGGTGGCCCTATTCGGGCCAAAGCCGCTTCAGTCCGCCAGCCCCGACGGCTCGTCGCCCGACTCGGACCGGTGACGCTGATCGCTTGCAAAGCACTGCGATAGCCACACTGCCAACACGGTCGCAGCGTGCCCCCGTGCGACGAGCTGAACTCCTCCCGCGATACACGGACGTTTTTCATACGTCACTCCGCTTGAGCTCATTTGGTAATCCAGGTCTTCGATATCGAGGTACACCGGACACGCCTCGCCGTGTCGATCGAAGCAACGCGCGAGGTACCCTGGCAGCCAAGTGGGACGCACGTAAACCCGCCACGCGTCGCCTGATTGCGCGCAGAATACATCCAGCTCGAAGTTCTCTTTTGGTCCAGGAGGAGCTAAGTGCCGCAGCATGGTTTGACCCTTTCTCGTCTCTTCGATTCTGTCTCTTCGATTCTGTCTTCAGTCTCGTCAGCTCTTCAAGTCTCGTGATTCAGGTGGCTTCGAGCGCCGCGAGGAATTCACGCGCCGACCGAAAGCGATGCCGCCGATCGGACTCGACCGCCTGCAGAACGGTTTGGTCGAGCCGCTCCGAGCACTCGACCGCGCCACATTGCGACGGTGGCCGAAACACTGGCGTCGTCGACCAATCGAAGTTGCTGTGAATGCCCACGAGGCACAGATACATGACCACGCCGAGCGAGTACACATCGCCCTCTGGCCCCATACGCTCGCCAGCAAGTACTTCCGGCGGAATGAATCGAGGTGAGCCAACCACGGTCCCAGTTCGTGTTAGCTCCAACGGACGCAACGCCCACGTTGCAGGGCCGTCGCCAATGACCCGCGCGAGGCCAAAGTCGATCAACTTGACCACGCGCGTTCGCGCCGAATGCTGGTGCAAGAACAAGTTCTCCGGCCTAATGTCGCGATGTACCACGCGTGCCTGGTGCGCGGTGATCAGTGCAGACAATGCCTGTCGCGCAAGGCTTGCCGCTTCGGGACCGGGTAGAATTTTGCGCCGCAGCAATTCGCGATCAAGCCGATGACCGTGCAGCAGTTCCATCACAAGACAAGGGCAGCCATCAGGAGCGATGAAGAGATCGGTTATTTCGACGATGTTGGGGTGCTCGAGCGCTGCCATGGCGCGCGCCTCTTGCCACAAGCGCTCGCGCTGCTCTGGGTTGGCGGAATGCCGACGGTGCAGCACCTTCAAGGCAAAATCTCGTTCGATGAGCGTGTGGCGAACCAGCCAGACCTCACCCATTCGCCCGCGCCCAAGCAGCCGCTGCGGTCGGTACGGAGTGCCGGCAAGCAGGCTGCATAGATGGTCGCTGGGAGTGGATTGAGCATTCGGCATTAGTTCAATTGTCAAAAGGCTCGGGCACAGCCCCGAGGACGTTGCCAACTTTCCCGATCGCGAACTCGAATTCTGCCAACAACTGGTGCGCAATCGCTCGGAAATCGCCCAACACGAGACGAATGCGTCTCGCGACAGAGAATCTCGCGAACGACCCGCACTTCGCCAAGCAGGGAATTCGGCCAATAAGCCCACGGTTCCTCGCACACGCCTGAAGACACGAGACTCATTCCGCCATCGGCAACCGATGGTAGAACGGCGGTGATTCGAGGCTCTTTGGCCCAGGTAATGGTGACTTCAATCATCCCGCTAAGCTCCACAACTCCCGAGGATCAGACCGATCCGTTCTCTGGCGGTCGCTACCGATTACTGTCCCGACTGAGCTCGAGCGGAACCGGGGAGCTATGTATCGTTGAACACCGCGCGCTCGGCAAACAGTTCTTGGCAAAGCTCCTGAAGCCATGCCTTGCGCAAGATCCGCAGGCCGTCGATCGCCTGCGCCTCGAAGCGCAAGCTCTTGGTCGCTTACGTCACCCGAACGTCGTAGGCATCGTGGGTTTCGAATACACTTCTGCGGGCGTTCCGTACCTGGTCATGGATCTGGTGCGGGGTCCCAGCCTGGAGCAGGAATTGGCAGCTCGCGGTATTGTCACTTTGGAGGAGGCTCTGGAGTGGGTCGGCGCACTGCTGGATGCCCTCGAGGCCGCGCATGCCGAGGGACTCGTGCACCGCGACATCCAGCCGCGCAACCTCGTGCTACACGGCCAGGCCGAGGGCGGTCGAGTATTGAAGGTGGTGAATTTCGGTGCTGCGCGGGTTCTCGCGAATGCACCGGAGGGCGCACCACGACCACTGGCATTCCCGACCGCCGAAGGAGCGCTGGTCGGCACTCCCTGCTGTGCCAGCCCCGAAGCAATTCGTGGGCAGCTCGTTGATGCGCGCTCGGACCTATATCAGGTGGGGCTGGTATTGCGCTGGCTACTTGAAGGTTCCGACGCGAACGCCGAAATCCCGGATTCTGCCGTGCGTGCGGTCGTGACTCGTCCCTGTTCTGGGGCGGAGCATGCGAATTTTCAGGCTGTGGTGCGGCGGGCGCTCGCGGAGGATCCCCGAGATCGCTTTCAGTGCGCCGCGGACTTTCGCAACGCCCTTGCGGAAGCAGCGGGCGCAGCGCGACGTCCTCAGAGCGAATCTTGGGCCCTTGCACCCGAGCCCTACGGTGACGCAGCTCAGACCGCTTCCTCAAGGTGGCCCGGGAGTCTCCGACCGATCGTACTGATGATCGTTTTGTTTGTGCTGAGCGCCGCGGCGACGATGGCATTCGGACTGCTCTTATTGAGGTGGTGGTGAGCCTCCATCACGATGATGGACCGTTTTCCCGCGGGGACGTTCTGCTCGAGCAGTTCGAGATTACGCGCCTAATTGGCGTGGGCGGCCACGCTTATGTGTACGAGTGTCGGGACCAATTCCTGGACGAACTGCTCGCGGTAAAAGTGATTCCCAACCCGCCCAATCGGGGTCGCGAGCTGCTCGATCGTGCTCGCGCCGAGGCGCAGCTGCTTCGCAAGCTGAGCCACCCCAACGTGGTTCGAATGCATACCGCCGCCGCGCTCCGAGACGACATGGTGTGCCTGGTGATGGAGAAGCTCGACGGCGTGAGCCTACGTCACTTGCTCGCCCTGCTGTCTCGACTGTTCGTCGTCGAAGCGCTGACCATCATTCGTCAAGCGGCGGTCGGCGTCGGAGCAGCACACCAACTCGACGTGGTACACCGCGACATCAAGCCGGACAATATCTTCGTTTTGCCGCCCGATAACCACGTAAAGGTGCTGGATTTCGGGATCGCAAAATTTCTTGGCCGCGGGCTACAAACCAGCAACAAACACCGGTTCCAAGGCACGCCCCTGTACATGAGCCCCGAGCACCTGAAGGGCGCTGGCGTCACAGTCCGTTCGGATGTGTACCAACTTGGGACCGTTCTGTTTGAACTGCTCGCAGGCATCAATCCCAATCTAATTGATTTCGAAAATCCAACGTTCGATCAAGTGGCCTTCGTTCAAATCACCAGGCCTACCCCACCGTTGACTAGGTATGCGCCCAACGTGCCGGCATACGTCGATCAGCTGGTGCAAAAAGCGACAGCAAAAGAATCGGCAGATCGTTTTGGTTCCATGGCTGAGTTCATCCAAGCCATCGACTGGAGCTTAGCTGAGTACCTAAACGCCAATCCAGAAGCCCCATCGCGCGTCCGTTATGTTGATGCAGCCATGGTGGCGGCCGCAAAGAAACTCGAGGTACTCGCATTAGTCAACAGCTCGCACTCCATCACGGAAAAGGTCGAGGTCGCTGTCGGACCTGTTAACGCTTCAGCAACCTTGCTCACACAGAGCCGAGAGGCACCGCTCGATCCCATCGGCCAGAACGAGCGCGTTGCGTCATTTCACCCAGTACCGTTCGTGGCTGGCAAGAGGGTCAGCGTGCAGCCCGCCTCGAACAACTCGGCTCCGCGGCATTCCGCGCCGCCACGTACATCCGAATCGCACGCGTTACCAATCGGTTGGATGATAACGGCCATCGCGTCCGGGCTCGTTGCCGGCGTGGTCGCGCTTTGGACGCTGATCGATCGCTCGGGCGAACCAGCGGGGCACATCGAAGAAGCGACTGGAACCCCGACGCCTGTACCCGCGGGTACGGCTCCCCTTCCCGCGCCAATACCGACCGTCCTGTCGCGCGGAGAGACTGAAAAGCCGCGAGTGAGTGAAAGCCCGGTCGACGAAAGCCCGGGAATCGCCAAAACGCCGAGCGCCCCGTCAACACCGGTTATCAGCGAGACGTCGAACGCCGAGCAGCCCCCCAAGCACCCAAGCAGAGCCGAACCGCGAGCATCCCGCAAAGCACCGGTGGGGCCAATTCTCGTGCTGCCCGTGTCGCCAAAACCGAACCATACGAGCAGCGCAGCCTTCTCCACGGCTCCGGCATCTGCTCCGCCATCAGTCGAGCGACAGCAGCGCACGCCGCGCGTGATTCTAGGAGCCACTCAAGACGAATCGAAGTAAGGCCCTATTGACGAGCGGCCGGCAACGAGTGCGAGCTTTGGCTCTTTTCGTTGATTTGCGTTAGGTGAGGTGCCAACACGGTGAGAGCCAAGAGCGCAATAACGCCCCCCACAAAGCCAAGCGTGACCGCTTTGATGGCGGGAGTTAGAAGACTATCAGACCTGGCCGCGGCGATCGCAACCACGCGAGGAGGATGAGCTGACATGAAAAACCACCCGTTAAGCTACGCCTTGGACTCGCGCCCTAATGGCACCCGCTGATACATGTCCGCACGCAGCCCAATCCATCACTCTTTGCTGAAGAATTGTCTGAGTATCACCGACCCGAGCCTCTTAGCCAGCCATTGACGGGTCGATCTCAGGCATCCCAACAATGACACGCTGAGAAAATCGGCCAAAAGGTCACATCGCCGCGCGAATCCGCAAGCGCCGCATCAGCGACAGAGCCACGCTGCCAGTACACTGACCCGCCGAGCAGCAGTCATTTCCCGCGGAGGGGCGCGCGTTCACGGCATGAGGCGACGCTACCCCTCGCCCCCAAGCCCGAGGTCGGTACGCGTTTTCGGGTACGCGTTCTCCCTCCAGCAATGGCTTGCCGTCGAGCCCTGCTACATGCGTTCGGGCGCTTCAATCCCGAGCAAGCCAAGCCCCGTCGCTAGCACCCGCGCCGTCACTTCACAGAGTCGAAGCCGCGAGGCGCGCTCAGATTCACTCTCTGCTTTGAGAACCGGACAGTGCTCGTAGAAGTTACTGAACGTGGTGGCAAGATCGAACAGGTACCCGCAGAGCTTGTGTGGCGCCAACGCTTCTCCAACTTCGCGCACTACACTCGGGAACGCTAGAACCATCATCGCCAGACTCTTCTCTTCGGGCGTCTGGACCTGAATCGTCCCTGCGACGGCACTGGCTTCCCCGCGGCGGAAGATGGATCGGATGCGCGCGTGCGCGTACTGCAAATACGGCGCGGTGTTGCCGTCAAACGCAAGCATGCGATCCCAGTCGAAAACATAGTCCTTTACTCGATCGTTGGACAGATCAGCATACTTGATGGCACCGATCCCAATCATCCGGGCAATCTGTTGCTGCTCCTCAGCCGTGAGTGATGGATTCTTCTCAGCGACGACGGCGGCAGCTCGGCTAATCCCTTCGTTTAGCAGATCGACCAAGCGCGTAGTATCGCCCTCGCGCGAACGGAAGACTTTCTTGTCTTGCCCGAGAACGGATCCGA
Source organism: Myxococcales bacterium (assembly GCA_050263495.1). Taxonomy (GTDB): domain Bacteria; phylum Myxococcota_A; class Polyangia; order Polyangiales; family Polyangiaceae; genus FEN-1139. The sequence goes on from JBLNFG010000175.1 coordinate 7,001, forward strand.
ATGGGACGTGTTGAGCTGTGGCACCTTCGGGCAGCCACCCAGCCATACGCGCCGAGGCAAATACCATCGAGAGGTGCTGCGCTTGTGGGGCTCCGACGACGTACAGAATTCTGTCGGCGTGAAGGGTCTTCGTGCGGTGCCGTATTGCTGCCAAATCAGTCGTGGCGTAGCCATAACCACCATCCTGTTTACGGATGATGAGTGGCAACGGTTGCTCGTCGCGTCCGGAGAATCCAGGAGGGAAGACGCAGATGGCACCGTCGCTCTCGACGGCAAGCCCTTGCTTCTGGAGCAACTCGACAATTTCCGGAAGCCACGGATTATACAGACTCTCACCCGCGATGTCCTCGTCTCTGAGCGTGACTCCAAGCAGCTGATAGATGGTGCCGAAATATCGTTTCGACGCCTCCACCAACTTGTTCCACAGCTCGAGCGTTGCCAGATCTCCACCCTGAAGCGCCACCACTCGCCTACGAGCCCGATCCGCAAATTCCGGGTCGGCATCGAATTTCTTCCGCGCCGCCTTGTAGAATGCGCCGAGATCCACAATCGAGTGTTCCGATGCGCTCGCACTGCCGTCGAGCAGATGTTCGATCAGCATGCCAAAAGGCGTTCCCCAATCGCCAATGTGATTCTGACGAATCACGACGTGTCCGAGTGCTTCGAACACACGGGCCAGCGCGTCGCCGATAATGGTCGATCGCAAGTGTCCGACGTGCATTTCCTTTGCCACGTTGGGAGACGAGTAATCGACGACAATTCGCGTCATGGGCTCGGTCTGCAACCCGAGCTCACCACCGAGGACCGCCTCCAATGCCAGACTCAGGCGTTGCTTGGACACCCAAAGATTGATGAAACCAGGTCCGGCAATCTCGGCTCGCTCGATCCACCCGCCCGGAGCTAGGTTCTGGAGAATGTCCTTGGCAACGTCGCGCGGCGGCCGCCCCAGCGACTTTGCCAGCCCCATCGCGAGGTTTGCCTGATAATCTGCGTGCTTGGACGGTCGCAGCATCGGGTCCACCGAGGCGTGCTCCGGACCAAAGGCAGCTACGGCAGCGTCACGAAATGCGGGAACGAGCTCAGAGATTGGGTCGGACATGGGGCGGGGCTAGGCTGTCGGGCGCAACCCATCGAGTCAAGTCTAGCCAGTGACTATTGCGTTTTTTCCCGACTCCAAGCGTGACGCGTGAGACACGGCGACAACCCCCGCGACGGAAATTCCCCTTGCCTCAAGCGCGAGTCGGCAGCCCTCGACCGTGGCTCCGGTGGTGACCACGTCATCCACGAGCCAGATGCGGTCGAGAGGCGCCCCTTCCGGCAAGTTTCGCGCGATAAACGCATCGCGGACGTTCATGGCCCGCTCCTCCCTGGCTCGACTGATCTGTGCTCCGGTGCTCGTGCAGCGCTCAAGCAGGTGGAAGAGGACTGGCCGCTGCCACCGACTGCTCAATGCTCGCGCCAGCAGGGCCGCTTGATTGTACCCGCGCTCGACGAGCCGCAGTGGATGCAACGGCACGGGAACGAGGCCTGCGCGCTCGAGCGCATTCGGACAAGATTCGGAGAAACCTGCACGCACCAGTCGGCGAGCGAAGTCAGGGCGGCCCGCGTACTTAAGTTGGTGCACGGCATGGCGAACCGGCCCTGCATGGCGAAATGGCGCTAGGAGCGCAAACTGGCCCACGCGAACTACCGGATTGAGTTCGAGCGCATCCGCACAGTGAGCGCACCAATCTGCCGAGGGTTCAATATCCCTTGAGCACCCAAGGCACTCCCCAGGGGCCAGCCAGTCCAGTAGGATTTTGCAAGCGCGAGAGATCCGTAGCGACATGCACTGATGTCGACCAATGCGAACGCGCGTTGCTTAGGATTATTCGAGCCCTAGCAGCTTACTCATGGATGCCTCATCCGCAGGCGTAAACGAGTAAGATTCGAATTCGCCACTTGGAACCCAGCGAAAGTCGCTGACGTTCTGAGCAACAGGCTCGCCGCTTATCAAGCAGCACTCATAGAGGTAGAGGTCAATTACGTAGTGCTCGTACGGATGACTGACGAAGCTAATGAGCTGCCCAGGTTCGATCTCGACCCGCAGCCGAAAGCGGACCTCACGGCACAATGCCGCAGGATCGGTTTCGCCCTTCTCGACCTTGCCACCCGGAAACTCCCAGAGCAGTGGGAGTACGGCTTCGGGTCGGCGCTGGGTGATGAGGTACTTGCCGTCGCGCTCGATAATGGCCGCGACAACCCGGATCGTGGGCAGAGTCGAGTTCATCGAATGGTCAGAGGTTAGTGGGGTTGGGGATCCGAGTGACGTTGCCAATGCTCGAGCTCGTCTGCAGACTCGATGGGTCGCCGAGTAGAATTACTCGTGAGCGAACCTTACGGTGAAGAAGATGTTGCGGATGAGTCAAGCTTCGCCCCTACGCTCATTCCGCGGCCGGTGCATCTGAACCTACGGAATCGGACGAAGGATGACTGAGCAGGTTAGCGCGCCGACCCCTCCGGAACCCAGAACTGGTTGAACACGAAGGGACGGGCCACGACGCGGTTCGCCGGGGCACCGGAAGGGACGCAAGAAGCCCTCGTCCCTTTCGGCTGCGCGAAGCCCGTCAGTAATCAACTCGGAACAGCTGCTGCCCCATCAGAAGCACCGCACCCGCGTACAACGTGTGTTCACCCTTCAACCGAATGAAGGTGCCGTTCGAGCTGCCAACGTCCGTGAGCGCAATCCGTCCGTCCGTACCCTTGGCGACGCGGCAATGAAGCCCTGAGACGTAACCGTCCTCGGAGAACAGGATGTCACCGCGCTCGCGCCCGCAGTGGATGCCGCGCTCAGGAATCGGGAAAGCATTGCCCGTCGTGTCGCGGCCGATCACCAGCGCGAGCCGCCCCACGTATCCCTTCGCGGGACTGCCAAAGCGACGTACGCCATCGGCGGACAGTGGCTGCTGAACCAACTCCTCGAAACGGATAATCTCTTGTCCGATGCGAAAGACGTCTCCGAACTCGAGTGGCCAAGGTTCCTGCGGCCTCAGTCGCATATAGACGCCATTGAGCGACCCGGCGTCTTTCACTAACACGTCGTTTCCACGCCGCGTGATCACCGCGTGGCGCGGGGATAAGTAACTGTCACCTGCGAAGATCGAGCCCGTATCACGCCCAACCGTCACGATTGCGCTGTCGGGCATCTGGTAACGACCCGCTTCGCTTCCGTCTGCGCGCAGGGCTACCAACGTCATGGGACGCACGCCGGCTCCACCCGCTGGCTGGGGTACGACTGCCACTGCCGCGGCGGGCTGAGCCTTCTGCTGTTGCAGCGCGCCCAGGTTGTAACCGCAGCCCGCGCAGAAGCGGTTGTTCCGCGGATTCTGGTGTTGACACTGCGGACACACGACGCCTTCACCAGCGCCCGCAGCGGGTGCGCCGGGTGGCGCTGGTGGTATGGATCCAGGCCGCGCCGCTGGCGGAGGATTGGTTGGCGAGGGCGCTGTCATTGGTGCAACCGGTGGCACAGACCCGGCCTTTGCGACCGCAACGGTACCGCCGGGAATCGCACTTGTTTGCCCGAGTCCAGGTGGCGGCGCAGAACGACGTGCCCCTGAGACACCGCGCGCAGGAGTGTCAGGAGTAAATGGTTTGGGGGCGGTCTCACGCGGAAGCTCGGCACCGCATCCGAGGCAGAACTTGTAGTGGTCCTGATTTTCCTTCCCACACTTGCGACAGGTGATCACCTTGCCTCCTCGGGTCGTGGCTCCTGCTTAACACTGAGCGGACTATACCTCGACAAGTCCGCGATTATCCACGGCGGCCACGCCGGGTCAAGCAATGTAGCCTGACCAAGCAGGCTCGAGCGCTGTTTGGCCCTAACGCCGGGAGAGAAAAGCTAAAGCGTCTCGTAGGGCTTCGGCCACGTTCAGCGTCTCCAGGCGCTCTCCCAAGGCTTCGACAGCGCGACCCGCCTCCGCACCCCGGTAACCCATGTTGGTCAGGGCAGTGGCAAGGCGTTCCGCTTTCACTGTTTTGGTCGGCGCCCCTGGGCCAGCGCTAGTTGGCTGTCGAGCCGCTAGGGAAAGCTTGCCGCTCAGCTCCACGACAAGCCTCTCTGCAGTCTTTTTTCCGATCCCCGGAACCTTTGACAGCCGAGCCACGTCGCCTGCCTCGATCGCTGCTGCGAGTTCCTGGATCGGCACGGATCCGAGGATGGTGTTTGCAGTTCTAGGGCCGACGTTTGGCACACTGATCAACGCACGAAAGATGGCGCGTTCAGCCAAGGTCGGGAACCCGTAAAGATCGACCCCATCTTGCTTGTAAGCCGTATGAACGTAAACGATCCGAGAACCGTCGGGTTCGATCTTGACCCGCCCAAGCGCGCCTAAAGGCATGCGCAATTCGTATCCGACGCCGTTGACATCGAGCATCAACTCGCCCTCCGGCGACTCCTCGATGACGATGCCCTTCAATCGGCCTATCATGGTGCGTACGGCGAACCTAGTACCTCTACTCGCTCGAATCCAGGTGCGAGAACGAGCCTCTCGGGGAATGTCTGGGTTTTATGTCACAGGTCTCGCCAGAGACGCTGGTGCAGCGACGCCTTTCGAGTCTCATCCCGAATTGCGGCCACTGGTTCGCCATGCTAGCTCCAATTCCCCATGAGAGTTTGGCCCCAACGCCGTCTGATCGCCCTGTTGGTCGTCGGGAGTTTTCAGCTCGTCGTCGCCTGCGGTGGCTCAGCGAGCGAGACTCCAGAACCGATCCGTCCGGATTCTTGGCAGTTCAAACTCCGCCATCAGCGCCTGCTATCCACCGCCAATCAAACGGATGCAAGTCGCGCGACGGATCGCGACGAGAGCTTTGAACGGTCCGCTCCGGCGCGGAGTACTTGGGGCGCAACTAGCAGTGATGGCGCGAAACCAGAGCTTCTGGGTCCTGGGCTTTAGCGGTCGCCCTCTGGTCTGAGCTCGCGCACTCACTTGTGCCGCGCTCGGGCCGGCGGGCGAGGTGGCGACTCTGTTCAGGCGATCGCGCAAAACCGCGCAGGCGTACTCGGGTACGGAACGCCAACGTATACAGTGAACGCCGAGTGGTGCGAATCGGGTGAGCGCGCCGGCGCGAACCATGAATCCGCGGCTCCTGCCGTCTTCAACGGGACCTTATTAGTACGCACTTCACAAGATGCGCTGGTGCCAGCAATGAGCGAAGCCCAATGCGGGGCGAACGGTAGCGGAAAGGTGCCTGAGGTGAGCTTGCCCGCAGGGGGACAAAGCCGTTGCGATGCTAGACCACGACACGTAGGTATGGCCGAGGTGCCGCGGTCAGCGCCCGAAAGATGGAGAGCGTGCCCAACAAACGAGCCGTGCGAAATTCGCCGCGTGATGGCGGCCCCAGGGATTCACTTCACGATCACATTGGTCTGGGCACATGCCCCAAAAATCGAGGGCTAGTAGCGCGATTCGCCGCGTAGAAGGCAGGTCGGTAGTAGCGCGATGGCCGCGTAGCGGCCGGGTCTGTAGGACCCATCAATTCAATTGAATCGCGCTACTAGGCTAGAACGACCCTCGATAGCTCAGTCCAGCCACGCTCGGCGAGAGCCACGGCAAGAGCGCCGTGGTTCGCGCAGGTTGATTGGGCTTCTGCTGTTCATTGAAGAAATACCATCCAATACCGCCGCCCGCGAGTACTAGACCCGTCACACCAATTCCGAGGCCCCAATCCCGTCGACTCTTGGCATCTTCGGCGTCTTTGTACGTCTGTCGATCCGGGCATTGGCCCTTGCATTGCTCGTCGTAATCACTCACGTCACTCTGGGCAGTCCCGAAGATGATGCCTCCAACGACGAAGGCCGAGATCCCGACTCCAGCAACCGCAATCGGAATGATGGGCTTCACGTAGAGGTGACGGTAAGCTGGACCCGTGCCGGCTGTTGACGGAGCGGTGGTCGGCGGTGGTTGGTCTTCCTTCGGCTTCTGCTCTTCCTCGACTTGCGTTTGAGATCTCTTTTGACTGTCGAGCTTCTGCTCAAAGGCGACCACAAGGCGCTCAGCTTTCGGACGGTCAGGCGCATTCGATGGCGCACGTGCGAGGTACGCGTGCAGTGCCACGAGTGCTTGCTCCAAGTTGCCTTGGCCTTCATAGGCTCGCGCTAGGTGCAGCAACAGCAGAGTCGCCGTGCAGTCCCGCCGATATGCGTCCTCCCAAAACAGAATGGCACGCTCGTAGTCAGCCTCGTTGTACGAGACTGTCCCGGCCTGAAAGGCGCCTTTCGCCCCCTGGACGTCAGCCTCAGTTGGCTGCTTCTGACATTCCTTGTACTCATGCACCTCACCCGCAGAAGCCTGTCCGCAGAAAAACAACAAAGAGCTCGCGATGATCAAAGGGTTCGAAAAGCGTCGCATAGGACCCACACCTCAAAAGCACTGGTGCTGTGACGCAGGATATGACGGATTGGCTGCCGGCCACAATTTCGCTGTCCATCGCTCGGATATTTTTCGGTACACCTGCGGACAGTCTGGTGCGCAATGCGATCGTCGGCCTTGCAGATGCGCACGTTGCCGAGCTGAGTGCCGCCACTGGTCGGCCAGCCTGCTCTGGTCCGGTACCAACACGACAACGTTGCATGCTTGTATCGCGCCCCCCGCAGGAGGCATCTTGATTCTGCATGCCGCGCTTCAGAATTCTCGCCGTGCTGTGGTTGGCAGCAACCGCCCCGAGCCTGTGCGCCACCGGACCTGCCTGTGCCGAGGCGAAGTCACGAACGACCAGTGACGTGACCTCTATCAAGCGTTTCATGGAGGAGGGCCAGGCTTTCTTCGTGATTGGGCAGTACGAGCGCGCGGCAGAGGTGTTCGACAAGGGATACGCGAAACACCCCTATTCTGCATTCTTGTTCAACGCCGGTGTTGCGCTTGAGAAGAGCAACAAGCTTGCGGAGGCTGTCGAGCACTTCAAGCAATACCTAAAGGTCGATCCTACGGCTCCAGATGCGAAGGAGGTGGCGAAGCGAATCGATAAGGTAGAACAAGCGATCGCCGATCAGAAGAGCAAGGCTACCAAGCCTTCGAGCAAGCCCAACGCCGACGCGGATTCGGCGACAAAGTCCCTAGTAATTATCGACACGGAGCCGCCCGGCGCCAACTTGCATATTCTGCGGAGAATGCGCGGCGAGTCGAACTTCTTGCCAGGCGGGGAAAACCCCGACTGGCAAGAAGTTCTCATGACCCATGCGACTGCCAACGCTTCACTCGACGTGGGTCAATACCACGTGCAAGTGGAGGGACTCGAGGGTTACCGCGACGGAGCCACCTCTTTCGAAGTGCTTCCCGGACACGTGATGCAGGTTAAGGTCAGCCTGTCCGAGAAGGATTTCATGGGTCACTTACGTGTCACCAGCAACGTGGGCACAGCGGCGGTGTACTTGGACGACCCAAACAAAAGCAAGCCAGCTTGGGGGAGAACGCCGCATAGCGAATTAGTCTCGGCGGGCGAGCACTCGGTGCTGGTCTTGGCCACGGGATACGAGCCGGCAACGAAACGTTTCACTCTTTCGAAGGGGGAGCATCAGGAACTCCAAGTCGATTTGCAGCGGCTGTCCTTCGGAACGCTGCGGATGACTAGCAACGTGAGTCGAGCCAAGGTCTTTCTGGACGGCTCCGAGGTCAGTAGCTACACGAAGTCCACACGCTCCTGGGAGTTGCAGAATCTCAAAGCAGGCACGCACAGGCTGCGCGTCCTCGCGGAAGGTCGCAAGCCGCTCGAAGCCGAAGTCCAGATTCCACGGGGGCAAGTTCTCCCTGCGTACGCCCACCTTGTCGTGTTCCCGCCACGCGGCGCTGCATACGCGCAGGCAATCATCGGTGGAGTGCTGCTCGGTGGCGGAATCTACTTCGGCCTTGAGTCGAATCGGCTGTACGGCGAAATGAAAGAAGATCGCGCGAGTGGCACTCTGGCGAGTAACGATCCAAGGGAGCTGCGCGGCAAGCTCTACTCGGTCGGGGCCGATCTCGCATTCGTTGGCTCAGCCGTGCTCTCCGGTCTTTCTATCTACAATTTCACTCGCGACCCGCTTCCACCATCGCGTCTCGTCGCGCGGCCGCCAGTCGAGTTCGATACTCCACCAAGCGCCACCACGACGGCACCGACCGCACCGCCCAAGAGAGCCAACAGATCAGAGTCGCGTGGCACACCGCGTGCCACAGCAACGAAAGAGCCCAAGCGTTCAGAGTCGGAGGCTCCCCCGCGCGCGAACACCGCAACGAAGGCCACTAACGAAGCAGCGCTCGATACTCCCCCGAAAACGGATACAGCGCTTACCGCGCCAGCGAAGAAAGCCACCGGAGCGGCGGAATCACAATCAACGCAGGGCAAGCCATGAATCCAATACGGTCTTTCGCTGTTGCAAGTCGCAGGCTAGACGAACACGGGATGTTGGGCTCAATATCGGTTCGTTCGATGCGGTCGGTTCTGTGTGTGACTGCGATTGGGTCCTTGTGCGCAGCCTGCTCCTGGTGGCGTTACGACGATATTCTCGAGCACAGTCCGGTCGAGGTACTAAAAGCACCGGCTGAGACTTCGGCGTTGGGCATGAGCCTGGCAATATTGCCCTCGAGTGAGCGAACCTTGGCGTTCTCAACTGCGGAAGACGGCTTCGCAATCTACGAATTTGGCAAGACGGACCTCGCGTCGACGGACATGCTGCGTCAACAGACGTGTAGCCCGGCGTCCGGGTGCTGGGTTGCAGAATCCATCGCGCCTTTCAACCTGCCCGATGCTGTCGGGGGCGGCGCGTGCGTCGCGTTCGGAGTTGAACTAGACAGCTCAGGTCAGCCACGCACGGTGCTGCACTGCTCCGATCACCAACGTAAAAGCTTGTCGCTACCGGCTCCACTACCCAGTGAACTCGCTGCACTCAAAGCGAATGTCGTCAACCCAATGCTGCTTTTTGCTTCTGGGCCTCGCTTCGCAGCCGATCTTTTGGTTGCCGCCTCCCGCTCAAGCGGCAGCGTCTGGTTCTACAATCGAGACAACGACCAGCCGCTTTCGCTCATCAAGCCGCCAGGTGCTGGAAAGTCCTATGCCAGCACGCTTGCCGTCGCAGCGAGTGAATCAGCGCGCTTTATTGCCGTTGGAGAACCTGAGGTCGGAACCGTTTACGTCTCGCGAATCGATCTGACCGTCACGCCGCCCACTATCCAAAATTTCTGCGTCCGGGGTGAGAGCGGATTCGCGTCAGCACTCGCCGTGGGCCATCTGACGACCGCCAGCACTCTCGATCTCGCGCTGCGAGACGATAAGGAGCTCGTGGTGCTACCGGCGCTCGACACCATGCCATTCTCGCTGAGCGCTGATGTGCCATGCACGGCACTGGCCGAGCTCTCGAGTGTGAGGCGGCTCGCCTGCACTACCCTCAACGGATCGCGACCGTGCGAGGGGCTGCTCTCAACCGCGTCGTTGGCCCCGGCCGATCTCGACGGCGACGGGCGCGACGAACTCTTGGTGGGCGCACCGAGCGCCAGCGTCCGGGGCAATGACGCAGCGGGCAAGGTGCTGATCGCGAGCTTTGGGCAAGAGAAACCTGCCTTAGTCGGCGAGCTCTTGGCGTCATCAGCAGAGTCGGGCGACCGACTTGGATCGTCGGTGCTCGGGGTTCCTCTATCCGGAGTGGAGGTTGTCTTGGCAGGCGCCCCTGGTGGGAACAAGCTAGCCGCGTTCTTTTGCACGAGTCTGCTTCCCGAAGGCAAAGGGGGCGCTCGCTGCGACTGAGGTTAATTCGATGTTCCCAGAGAAGAAACAGATCTTAGTCGTCGACGACGAGCCGAACCTGCGTCGCGTCCTTTCCGCATTGCTGGCACGTGACGACTATGATGTCGAGACGGCCGAAGATGGCGCGCAAGCACTCGAGATTCTAAACGAGCACCACATCGACATGGTGATCACCGATCTGCGCATGCCGAAGGTCGATGGCATGGAGCTGTTGCGCCGAACCATGGCTATGGATCCCGAGATGCCGGTCGTCATCATCACGGCGCACGGGACCGTCGACAATGCGGTCGAAGCGCTTAAGACCGGTGCGTTCGATTACATCACTAAGCCATTCGACCAGACCGAGGTACGCACCATCGTCAAGAAGGCGTTGCGCACCCGCGACCTCGCAGCAACAGAGGCCACCCGCGCGGAGCAAGACGGCACCGACGAGACTCGCTACGGCATTATCGGTCGAAGTAACGGGATTAAGGATCTCTATGCCGTTCTCGATCGCGTGTCCGACACGCCAACGACGGTACTCATCACCGGGGAGAGTGGAACCGGCAAGGAACTCGTAGCGCGCGCGCTGCATGAGAACTCGAGTCGGCGAGACAAGCCATTTATCAAGGTGAATTGCGCAGCGATTCCGCGTGATCTCATGGAGAGTGAGCTCTTTGGTTACGAGCGGGGTGCCTTTACCGGCGCAGTGGGCTCGAAGCCGGGCCGATTCGAACTCGCCAGTGGGGGTTCTCTGTTTTTGGACGAGATCGGCAGCATCCCGATTGAGATGCAGGTCAAGTTGCTGCGAGCACTGCAAGAGAGCGAGTTTGAACGGGTTGGCGGCATTAAGACC
>JBLNFG010000176.1:0-11180 GCA_050263495.1 Myxococcales bacterium
AACGTGGCGTTGGGCGAACACGGCACGAAGCAGCGCTGTGCCGGAGCGTATGACGAAGCTCAGGTAGCCATGCGCCAGGGGAAGCTACTCGACGCGAAGCGGCAGCTGATCTACTGCAGCAGCTCTGAATGCCCTGAGATCATGCATGGAGATTGCCAGCATTGGCTGTCCGAGGTTGAAGCATCCATGCCCACGGTGGTGTTCCGCGTCGAGTCTTCTTCAGGTCCCGCCCCCGACGCCGGCTCTGTTTCCGTCGACGGCGCCGAACCCGTGCCTATCGAAGGGCGCGCACTGAGCATCGATCCGGGCAAGCACGACCTGACGTTCTCGGCGCCTGGGTACCGCGTCAGCACGAAGGCGCTGGTATTCGCCGAGGGAGAGAAGCTCCGTCGGGAGGTCGTAGTGCTCGATCCGCTGCCTCTTGAGAGGCGAGACAAGAAGGGACGCCAAGCGTCGCCACCGAAGAAAGAACCCGGTTCATTAGGCTCGAAGAGCGTTCCTCCAGACATCGGCCAACCGGATTCCGGCTCGAGCTTGACGCTGCCAATCGTGATCGCTGCCACTGCCGCTCTTGCGGGTGGAGTCGGTGTCACCTATTTCGGATTGAAGGCTCGCTCAGAGGATCACGATCTGGATACCTGCACACCGAATTGTTCTCGAGATCGCGTCGATCGCATCAAGCAAGAGTACCTGCTTGCCAATGCGTCAATTGGTGTAGCGGCAGCTGGATTTGCCGTGACCACATTGCTTCTGTTCCTCGAGCTCAATTCCGAAAAGCCCTCGCAGTCGGCGCAGCTTCGCGTGGGCGCGCAGCCCTCCGGGCTCACCTTATCGGTGGGCGGCAGGTTCTAAGGTGCCCATGAAGACGCCCAAGACTGTCTCGGTTCCACCGTCGCGAGGCGACTCGATTCGGTGTGGCAAGCGGCGCGCTCTCGAGCGAGCGAACGCGAGCCAGCAGTGTGGTGAGCGGGTTCAACGCGCCGCAAATGTTCAAGGCAGCGGGTCGAGCCGAAACCTGGCAGCATGGTTTGTTGCTGGTTTTGTTCTGTTCGGCGCGTGTACGCCCCTGCGCGATCTCGACCAAGCAGCGGCCGGTGGAGACAAAGGTGGGGCGAAGGGCAGCACGAGATCTACCGCGAACCCTACGAACGCAGGCGGTACGGAACCCGCAACGAATGGCACGGCGACAGGAGGCTCGGGCGGTACACCCGCGACAGCGATCAAGCCATCGACGTCGGTTGGCGGAGCCACCCCGAAGTCGCCGTCATCTACGGTTCCTTCGGGCGGCACGAGCATGAGCCCGCTCGATACTAGTTCTGGTGGCGGCGGGAGCTCGAGCACCGGCGGCACGCTAGCCTTCGGCGGAGCAACCGCGGACACGGTGGGGGGCAAGACGGGTGCAGGCGGGACTACCGCCAGCGGAGCAACAACGGGCACTGGCGGAACGAATGACAGTGCTCCGATTGCTCCGGATCTTCCAGACTTGCCCAACTCACCGGTGCAGGGAGAGATTACGTACTCGAGCGGCGCGAGTTGGGACATCGACGGCGTGCAAGCGCCCGCGTACCGGATTGAAACGCCCACAGCGACCTATTTTCTCGTCAAAGACGCGGCAGCTATCGTATCCATTGACGACGAAAACAACATGCCCTGGATCGCCTTCAGCAGTGGATATCGTCCGAATCGAGGCGTTCCCAATCTGGGCGGCTGCTGCCAACCAGGGAATCCGACCAAGCTTGGGCTGCCGGTGATGTCGACCGAAATCGATTATCAGAGCATCACCTCGACCCATTTGCGTCTCAACTCCAAGTCCGTCAGTGGGAATGATTACTGGCTGGTGTGGGATTTCTATCTGACCCACGTCACCGTTACGGTGAACCGAAGCAAGGCTCCCTTTGGATTCACCTATCACGGCGTGCCCGGCTCCACTCTCGATGCCGAAGACCAACTCGTGCTTTCGACGGGAACGGTGCGCACCGCCAGCAACGCGTTCCCGGAAGATCTACCTGGGCCCGTGGAATGGGCGTATCTGACCAACCCAGGCGGGAAGAGTCCCGTTGGTTCGCTGTTTCTCATTCAACATCAAGACGACAGCTTGGCGGAGAGCTACCTGGTTGCAGACGGCAATAGCTCCAAGTTCACCTTCGGTGCCGGCAAGCTCACGACTACCCCACTCCGTTTCAGCCTCGGTTTGATCAACAGCGTAGACCACGCCCAGGTCAGCGCTCGCGTGAACTTCGTCATTGGCGCGATCCCTCGCTAACGGGAAAAATGCCTGTCCTTGGCAGATAGCGGCTAGGCGCGGCTTCTTCGGTCGAGTGATCTTGGGCGTGGGCCGAGTCTTTCGATCATACGACTCGAGGGACGGCTGCGGCCACCTCTGCGAGCAAGGCTAGAGCACCGAAGATCCAGCTGTTCGGCACTCTAGGCACTTGCTGTCGCCCACGATCTATAGTGGAGGATAGGCGTTTGTCATTAGCTCCTGGAACTGCGCCGAGAACCAAGCCCCCGAGAGCGGTGCGTCACCCAAGGCGCCGCTCTTGTTGTTCCCGTTGCGAGCATTTCCGGCATAGGTCGGGTCACACATCCCATCGACACCCTTCCCTTGGTCGTTCTCTACGAATTGGCTCGCGCCGTCAGATTCACCGGGCGGTTTGATCCAGACGTACGCGTCGATACCGTCGGCGCCGACCACCTTCGGACGCTCGCCGAGACCCGCGCCGCTCTGATTACACCAATTGCCGAGATGGTACCGTCGATCGATGCGTGATTCATCGATCATCGTATCGACGTCACTCGCCGTGCTCGCAGCAGTCGGCCGATCGGGGCCGCCCCAACCATTGCGAGAAGTGTCGATGATCATCCCGATGCTAGAGTTTAGGCCAGAGGATATGAGCTTAGACCGGAAGGCCTTGGCAAAGCTCAACTCGTCAACGTACTTGTTGAAGTCGATCCATTTCGATAGGCGCGTCTCTTCGGTCGCCTTGATAAACGGCTCCTCCAAGGCGGAGTAATTGGCGGTATTCGTGATGAAGCCGGTAACGGTGTCTACTCCACCATCGGCGCTCTTGGCCACCTTGGCGAACAGCTCAGCGGATTGGTTGAAGTTGTCGTCCCAACCGATCCAACCGTGGTGCCCCGCGTCAATGTAATTGTAGGTATTGCCAGCCTTGTACAACTTCCCGAGCGCGTATGCGACGCCCTTCTCGTAGTTGCCGTTCGACTTCATGGAGTCGCACTGCGGGGTCGCTGTTTTCGAACTACCCGTGTTAGTGACTAGATTCGGTAGTGAGTCAATCTCAATGATGTTGATGATGCGCAGGGACGAGTACTTCGAGTCGCTCTCGATTTCCGCGATAGGATCGATGTATTCCGTCTTATACCGATCGATCTCCGTCGGTCCTAGTTCGCCGTTGGAGGAGAGGGCAGCACAATCTCGGCCGGGCAAATTGTAAATGACAATTTGAATGCACCCCGCTCCCTGAGCAAGCGCCTCTTCCAAATGATCGCGCAGCCCCATGCTCGCGCTCGAGCCTGTGCCGTCGATCGCGGCGATGCGATCCATCCAAACGCCAGTCGGAGTATTGGAGATGCGATCACCGCCTGGTTCCGCATCTGCTTTCGCCTTCCACTCAGGGTTTACGTAGCAGTCGACGCCAGCGTACGGATTATCGACGCGCGGCCCCACATTGCCCGAGTTGGACGATGAATTGTTCCCCGAGTTGGAGGTTGATCCACCCGAGTTGGAGGCGTTGTTCCCGCTATTCGAAGAACTACCGCCCGAGCCAGAAGACGCCCCCCCAGAACCCGACGACGAGTTGTTCCCAGTGTTCGAGTTATTCCCGGTACCAGAAGTTGAGCGCGTCCCCGAGTTGGAAGAGCCGCCCGAACCCGACGACGAGTTGCCGGAATCGAGTTTGCAGACGCCGCACGAAGCATCGCAGTTGCCAGCAAACCAGGCCTGTCCGCAAAAACCCCAGGAGACGGCGTCCTTGCACGACTCGGAGGGGCGCGGTGTGTCCGTACAGACAGTGCTGCGACTCGTGGTGCTCGTAGCTGAGCTACCCCCGGCGCCATTGCCGCCAGCGGCTGAGTTAGGATTTGAGTCGGAGTTGCCGCCGGAGGCTGAGTTAGAATCCGAGTCGGAATTCGAGTTACTGTCCGAGTCGGAGCTAGAATCCGAGTTGCCGTCCGAGTCCGAGGCACTGTCAGCAATTGAGCTACTTTTCGCGGTGCTCTTGGTCCCATTCGACGTGCCACCTGCACCGTTCGCCTTGGTGTTGGCGGTACAGTCGCAGCTCGGGTCACAAGCGCCACCCGCCCCTTGTTTTGCGGGCTCGGACTGCCCCACTTCGTAGGGCCCGTTGTCCGCACAAGCGTAAAGCGCCATGCAGAATATGGGGAGAGAGAGGATTTGGACGCTCTTAATTCTTAGCATCATCAGGTGCCTTTCGAGCAATGAGTCTCGTCTTCGGAAAAAAACGCCATGCGAACATCGCCGGGCCCCCTCCTCGAGCTGCCCGAACGATGTCGCATGGAATGGTTCTAGGTCTAATGCGCGCGAACCGACCGGCCCTGGCCGAAGCTCACTTGAGCGCGCCTAACATCCCAGTCTTTTCGGTGTCGAATCCGTTCCACACGCCCCAACCGGATTCGTTGGATTTGGAATACGCGTGGTTATACAGGCCGCCGGTATCGCCAGACTCGGGATTAATTGACCAATAGGTGAAGTCGGTCAGCCCAATGTCCTTCATGTAGTCGACGAAGATGTTTTGCCACTCGAAGTCGTATCGGGTCGCTTTGGGGAGATGCGCCCAGACGGTGGCTGCGTCGGGATCGACGGGATTGTCGGGCCAGGTCTTGGTTCCGCCGAACTCACCAATCATCACGCAATAGCCGTCTTTCCGGAGGTATCCGAAGTGGTCATCCCAGCCTTTGCGCAGTTTCTCGACGGCCTCTTTGTTCGAGCGCTCGACAACCAACTTGCACTTGGCCTTTCCGGCAGCATCGTCTTCGAGCCCCACGCATGCAGGATCGCTCTGATCGATGAACTGTGTCTGCACATACACAGAGGGGCCGTAGGTGTGCGGAGCGAAACACAAGCGGTCCTTGGGGATCTGAATCGGATCAAACTGCTGACCATAGAGATTCTCGCCCCAGTTCGGATTCGTCGTGTCCTCTGGACCAAAGGGCTCTGGCGACTTGCTGTCATCGTCGTGGTTCCAGTGCGTCCCGGAAACGCCCTCCACAAACGCGATCAGATCGTCATTCACCTCGGCCATGGCTTCGTAGCAAAGTGTGGCTAGATCGGCCCATTCTGACCAAGAGTACTTGAACGGCTCGTTGAAGCAGTCGATCCCGAGGATGTTGTTGACCCCGAGGTCTTTGGGTAATTGCGCCAGCGTGCGTACGTCGGCTAGCCACTTCTCGAGCGTGTAGTCATCCTCGCCGCCGCGGCACGTCTTGTCTTCCTTCTTGTACTTATAATTCTCGCGATCAGCATCGGTCCACGGTGGCTTGTCATCAACCCAGCCGGCACGCCACCCGATGTGGTTCGAACAGGAGTGAATGTCGAGAATGACATACAGGTTGTTCTTTGCAGCCTGTTTGATGAAGTCTTCGAGCGCTTCCCGTGCGTCGTTGTAGGGGTACTTCTCTGGATCATTATTCCGAATCTTGACGTCGCTGCGGGTGTAGTCGCCGTCTGGATGACCCTTAACCAGCGTCTGGGGCGCGATAGGCAAACGGATGGTGTTGAAGCTCAGCGGCGAGGCGGTGATCTCCTTCATCGTCTGTTCGATGGTGCGTTTGTTCGCCGCGTCCGCCCAGAATACCGAACCGATGTAGAGCTCCATGGCGCCCGGTCGTTGAAGATCGTCTTGCCCTTCAAGCCCGAACCAATTGCCTCCGCGCAGCTGGAATTCCTTCCCATCCGCCGTCAACTTGCCCGTGGAATTAACTCGGAACTTGCCATTCACTCCAGAGGATTCAGGCGTGGGCTTTGCGTCAGCAGGGGGCGTGAACTCCATGCCAGCTCCGGAGGGTGGCTTGGTGCTGCTGGCCGTGGTTGACGCGCTACCACCAGCAGATGGGTTGCTGGTTCGCGTCGTGCCTGAAGCGCCACCTTTCGCGGTGCTGCCAGCTTTCGTTGTGGAACTGGACCCACCTTTCGTCGCCGAGGCCGCGCCGCCCTTCGTACCGGAAGCACTGCCACCTTTTGTGGTCGAGCCGCTGCCGCCCTGAGTGGCGCTGTCCGGATCGCCCGGCGAATTCGACGAGGTGGAGGTGGAGGCCCCTGACTTGGAGCCACTCTTGCTGCCCGTGCCACCAACACCGGTGCCGCTACCTTTGGTGGACCCCGTAGAGGCGGTCGTTCCATCCTCGCAATTGCAGTTACAGCTGCTATTGCAGTTTCCCCCAGACGCGCTGGAATCAGGTGCCTGCCCAGAGATGCCGTCGTCCTGACTCTGATCGGTACAGCCAATGCTGGTGAGACAGAGCAATGGCAGTGCCAATGAGTAGATTGCGCCGCGCCGCAGAATCATCGATTTACCCTTTCAGCTATAACAACCCGGGTGCAAAAGCACCCAAGCGGACCGCCATCCATGCGTGCCACCCACACGCTGGAGCCTGCTCGCCAACCGAACAGAATTGGTCCGCAACTTCCCAAGTAACCACCGCACTGGCTCCCAGAGTCAGTGCTTCACCACAAGCCACTCGTGTGGCCAAAACAGCAGTCAAGTACGAAAGGCTCAACTCGCTTTCCCGTGTCCGCGATCTGCTCGCGTGGCTTGAACACGATTATTGATGGTTCGCACACGTGTACCCCGCGCACCACGACAACCCAGGCGAGATGCTAGAGGTGTAGATCAGACCTTCGTCTTGGAAGTTCCCGACGCCCGTCAGAATCAAGACTAAATCTGAAGGCGTCGCACCTAAATGAAGGATGCCTCGAAGGTTCGTTCCGAATCGAATGCGGCGAGTTCACAATCAGCACAGCGGTTCAAATCGTAACCGTCGGGCAATGCATCTTCAGCACCTCCACGTGCGCACGCCATCGTGTGGACCTTGAGCACTGTGCAGCGACCTACAGCCTATCCTTCGAGCGGCTCCCTAACCTGGAACTGCTTGGTGGACGAGATGGCGACTGAAGTTCAGCTAAACCCGAACTATCGAGGCTGATTGTGAGACGAACCTCTGAATCCTCCAATCATTGCGGTGAGTTCTCGAATGCACAACGCTCGTAACGATGCCGCGAGTGATTCGATGCGTGATCGAAAAATCGCCTTCCTTCATTTTTGGGTCTCCCCGGCCCAAAGGATCGCGCTCATCTCGCCACTGCTGGAGGTTGCTCCAACTGGCATTGAGGGCACGACCGCAGTGGTTCCAGGGCGCGACCGCAGTGGTTTCGCCCCCGCGTTGGCGGGAGGTGCCATGAGCAGACGTCCACTGGCTGACCGTCGCGATGCAAACCGCCCCTGTCGCGCGGCTTCAGGCGAATTGGTGCGGCCCTGGCAGAGATCGCACGAAGGCATGTACTTGGCCGAACGCTGCCAAAGTTGATATTGCGCAGCCAGCGTTGGGGTCAGTGGATATGTTTGGACGCAAGGGCCCGCAGCGAGACTGTGCTAGTCCGGCTTGAGACTTCTCGTGGAGCTTACCTGCAGTACCCACCTACAGCACTGGTGCAGGTTCTGTCAGCCATGCACTGGTCATTGGATGCACAGGGAGTTGTGCACTTTGACGGACTCGTGCCACCGGGCGCGGCCCGGCACAATCCGCCCTGTCCCGCGCCGCACTGGCTATCAGTGGTGCAGGTTACTCCGTTGAACGACGAGAAGATTGCCTCACACGTCGTGGCTGATTGGTTTAGCCCACAGTACGCTTCCTCTCGCACGCCAGACATGCTGACCGCGCTGATACCAACAGAGTAGGGACGAGGGCAGAGGTTAACGGATAGGGCGCGAATCAGGCAGTATGAGCCATGTACCGAGCCCTTGAACGCCATCGGTATGCAGCGGTTATTCGGATCAACGACGCCCTCGTTGGTCCCGCACTCACTATCAGCGATACACGATTCGCACACCCGACGGCTGCCCCTGCGTGTCGTAGTGCATTCATTCGTCTTCGGGTTGCACGAGTATTCAACGCCGCCCTCGATGCAGGGTAACTCATTGGTCGTGGTGCATTCAACACAGCGACTGGGCTGCGTCGAACCACTGGCAAGGCAGATCCCCTTGCCAGTGACGTGAAGGCAATCGCTGTCTTGCGCACACGACAGACAGGTGTTCGT
The DNA here is from genome assembly GCA_050263495.1 of Myxococcales bacterium. Classification (GTDB taxonomy): domain Bacteria; phylum Myxococcota_A; class Polyangia; order Polyangiales; family Polyangiaceae; genus FEN-1139. The sequence goes on from JBLNFG010000176.1 coordinate 8,294, forward strand.
ACTCAGGTCGCAACGCGACGCGGCTGGGCTCCGACAGTCGTCGCTCGATAGACACGACACACACTGATTCTTCGCCGTATTACAGATGGGCGTCTTCGGATCGGTACAGTCGCTATTCGCCAGGCACCCGATGCAAGTGTTCGTGGATGGATCGCAGGTGCGCTTGCCCGTCTCCCTGCAGTCTGCACCAGACAGGCACTGGACGCAGACGCTTGCGTCGGTCTTGCAATACGGCTTGGCGCCGGAGCAGAACGCATTGGAGTTGCACGCAACGCAGGTATTGTCCGTGGTGCGACATACCGGTGTTGGAGCTGCACAGTTCGCGCTCGATAGGCAGGAGACGCAGGTACCGGCAGTGGTGTTGCAGATTGGTTTGTCGTGGCCACAGTCTGCGTCCGTCGCGCACCCGACGCAGACTCCTTTCCTCACGTTACAGACCGGAAAGGCCGTTGGACACCCGGCACTGCAGAGGATGGACCCGCTTCCAGCACCGGCGGTGATCGCATTCGCAGCCCCAGCAGGCACAGCACCAGCACCAGCCCCAGCACTCGTCGCGGCGCCCTGGCTCGAGGTGCCGGAAGCTCCCGAAGTGCCGGAGGTGCCGGAATTGCCGGGTTCTGCGCTGCTCGGGCTACCCGCGCGGCTCAGGGGATCTGCGTACGACGATTGTCCGAAGCCGGTAATGCCGCCCTTGCCCGCGCCACCTGCTAATGCGCCATTGGCTCCGGCAGAGGACTCGCAATCGCCCCGCGAACGACAGTCGCTGTTCGTGTCCGAACAATTGACTAACGTCGACGTCGCGAGTGCCAGGATAGCGAGCGTTACTGAACTACTTCGACCTGAAGATCTTTCGCCAAAAGACATTGGTAAACTCACTGGAGTAAAATTGGTTGTAACCAGTGAAGGCAGACCCCACCCTTCCGGCGCCTGGCACATCGGTTCTAGACGAAGCCCCCTCCGGGCTCTTCTTACCGAAGACGAGTCTAATTGCGGCGGATGCGATTTGGCAAGTAGTAACGCTTGGGGGTGACCACGAAAATCGTTCGCGTCACATGCGGCGGATACATGAGGTCAGAGGGGGAAGGAAATCCACAGGCGAGCAGCTTCACGTGGGCATGTTTCCCCATGTGAAGGTTCAGGTTGTTGATATTCAAGACTTTATTGAAGCGCTCGCGGCACCATCGTCACATGACCCAACTCAGTCGTCCAGCTCACTATTCGCAGTGCAACGATCCATCTCCATTTGTGGCGCGCATGAATCTCGATTAGTGCACACGCTGCATTCTGAAGGTGCCCTGACCGTCGTCTCGAGTGATCCCAATCGTGCGCGCTGGCACTCGGCATGCAGTTCGGCGAGTCGGTTGATACCGCGCACACGCTAGCGCATGCGATCACTCGAAGTGGCAGTTTCCGCCCTCAGAATTGTTAAAGACAACGAGCTGGAGAGCGCCCTCGACACACGAATGACACAAGGGGCGAGGTGCTGTATGATCCTGGACCCACATTTGTTGACGAATCCGGACCAGGGCAGGAGCTCGATGATAAGGGGCTCGTCCCGTGCCATCGCAAATAGTCAGCAAGCGCCGATTACGATGCTGATTTGCAGGATGTGCGAGGGCCGAGATTACTCAGCGTCGAGAACAACGGTTGGCTTTTCGAAGCTAGGATCTTCAACAGCGATCCTAAATCGACGCACGACGCGCGTAGGCTGCTTCCGATCCCAGCGAACCGCGCCACGAGCTTTGTGGGAGCGCGGTTGCCATTCGTAACGACAGCACGCGGCGACGACGTACGACGAGCTGGCCACCGGGAAAAACTCAACGGGCTCTGGCCCTGCGCAGAATTCTCCACTCCGTGGACAACTCTGCTTCGGGTCGCTTCGGTTTCGGCGCTTTCGTTGCGTGAATCAAACCGTTCGGCGTTCCAGTCGAGTCACTTCCCGATCAACACCCGCTGCTCACCAATCCGAAGGATGTCGACCGTGTTGGCTTCGATACCGCGGCGAGCCATTTCGCTCAAAAGCCGCAACGAGCAATCGCCTGGACGATCATCTCCGTTGATGAACGTGTCGAAGTGGATTGGAACCATTCTACGGGCGCGAAGAATCTCAAAAGCATCGAGTGCTTCCGCGGGGTCCATATGCGTGTGACGCATAAAGTCGCGCGGTTCAGCGGGGCAGATGGGGAGCAGCGCCAAGTCGAGCGTAGGGAAGCGTTCACGCGTTGCATCGAAGTCCACGGCACTGAACGCACTGTCGCCACCGAAGTACACCGCAAGTCCATGATACTGGAATACGTACCCGGCATAGGAGCGGTTGTTCCAAGCGGCGTCCATTCCCCAGCGTCCACCCACATGCTTTACGGGCACTGCCGTGACCCGAAGCCCGCCAGTCTGATACGAATGCCATCGCTCGAGCTCGCGCGTCTCGAATCGATAATGGGGAATGATGCGTTTGGCTTGTGGTGGTAGAAGCAGTACATCGACCTTCCCTTCGATGCTGTCGAGCGAATCGAACGAGAGATGATCGTAGTGCGTGTGCGAAATGGCAACCACCATGTGGTCGGGCAGATTGGCCGCATCGAGACCCGGCTCCACCAGGCGCGGCGATAGGCCGCCAACCGAGTCGGTAAGGACCGGATCCGTGAGGATGAACCGATCGTCTATTTGGATGAGCACTGTGGCATGGCCTACCCACAGCACCGCCAAACGAGCGTCTCGACGGACGGGGTTCTCGATCCTATGCGCGAGCCTCTTTGGCGCGCCGGCAGCGAAGTTGCGACTGATGATGCGAGGGATGACGCACCCTGGAATAACTAGAGATAACAACAAACACGGCAGCACGCGTCGCATCAGAGGTACCGTAAGTTAAGGCCGAAGATCAATGCTC
>JBLNFG010000177.1:0-6905 GCA_050263495.1 Myxococcales bacterium
GGACGATCTCGTACGCGCTTTCGCCAAGGACCAGCGAGCTGCCAAGGCTCTCCGCACCGAGTTCGGTCAGGTAGAGCACGCTCATGACCTTGCCGACGATCTCGTTGGCATCCGGTGTCCCAGTCACCTCAGAGAGGACACGCACCGCTTCGACGACCCGATACCGTCGATTTTCCGCCTTGACGATCAGTTCGTTCCCGACGAGATCGACGCGCGACTCACTGATCCAGTGGTCGAGAGAGTCTTGCGGGAAAAAGATGCGGTTATGTCCCATTTTGCAGTTTCTGCCGTGACGGTCAGGGTCGATCGAACAGGTGCGGCCGCGTACCGGAACGGATGGAGAATCTAATAGCCGACGCGGGCAATTGCACGGTCGCCAGAGAACAGTTCGCGCTGGGAAGCAGTCACTACGGCCAGCGAGCTCCATTTGCCCGTGTGAACGATGCGTACCTCGCCCACTATCTCTTGCGGAAAATCCGCGTCGTTGCGCTTGATCTGGGTTGGCTCGCTCTCGGCATTTCCGGGCGTATCGACCCGCATCCGATAACGCGCAGATTTCGAATTGGTGTCGAGCGAACGCCGCCAAGTGTCACCACGTCGGATCACGAGCAGCCGGTTCCCCGGCGCGAGCCCGTCCTCAGAACCGTGATCGAGGAAGACCAGCTGATTCTGACCGAGAAACACGTGCGGATAGGTTCCGGTCATCAGCCGCACCCAAACCGTGACCTGGCTCGGCTTGGGGGGGATGACGAGGTAGCGACGCCCTACCGCCCCGACTTTGGTTCCACGCTCGATGGCGTCCACGGATTCGATAATGCGCGCCTTGGCGAGGTTCTTCTTCGCGTCGAATTCCTCGACTTCGACCGTGCCCTTGACCAAGATAATTTCGCCCGGTGGTTGGCGCGCGCCCGGTACGTGTTCTGGTTTGCGGCTCTGTTCGAAGAGCGTGAGTTCCTGCCCGGCCTTGAGTGTCGACCCTGGCTTGACATCCAAGTAGACGTGATTGCCTTGGCCGAGCAACATTTGCTCCTCCTTGGCACCGATCACCTCGCCCAGGATGTCCTTCTGAGGATCCTCGATGTACGCCTCATTCCGGAGGAACACCGTTTGGGGCGCAACGCGCGCGGGTTGGCCGAATGCAGCCGAAGTGCTCCCCTCCCCGCTTCCGCCCCAACCTGCGCCTCGCCCCGCACCACTGCCGTCGGATCCGCTCGGGCCGCGATACAGACTGGAATAGGCGCCACCGGTGGACTCTTCCGGCGATCTTATCCGGATCTGATCCCCGGGGTAGATCCAGTTTGGATTACGAATGTCTGGGTTGTAGCTCCAGACCCGCGGCCACTCCCAAGAGTTACCTAGATAATGCCCGCAGAGATCCCAGAGGGTATCGACGCGCTTGACGGTGTGAACGTCCGGAACGTGAATCGCCCGCGCTGAGTCGCCGGTGATCGCAAACGCCCCCTTGCTGCCTCGGACAGCGTTATTCTGGCCACCACCGTTGAGCTCAAAGCCGTCACGTGGTGGCGCCGCGATATTGCTCTGAGGAGTCGTGGCTGGAATTGCATTGCCAAAGGTCGTCAATCCGTTGGGATAAAGGATTACCTGCGGCGGGGTCGTCCCGCTTGTGCCCGGAGTGCTCGCTGGTGCACTCGCCTCGGCGCCTGCCGACGCACCCGCAGGCGCGACTTCGTCACTCACCGTCGGTTGCGCCCCAGCATTGGCGGAAGTAATCCAAACAACGAGGCCCCCATACAGACGAAGCTGGCGCATCATCGCGACTTCTTTCCTACGTCGGTCGTTGCATTCGAGCGCTTGACGGAGCCATCCGTTGCCGGTTTTTCTTTGGTACGGCGCGGCAACGAACCAGTATTCGACACGTCGATTCCACCCGTGCGGGTCTCGATCCGCGCCCCTTCACCGACGATGAGCGGCCGAGGCTCCTCCTCTTCTGGAGTGGTCGACGGTATCTCAGCGCTTGGCGCACCAGCTTCGGGCTGCATTTTCACGACGGGCAGCCCAGCTGGCACGTCCGGAGGCAGCTGAGTCACGCGGGGTTTCCGCTCAGCTTCGCGGGCGCGAATGTTCTCGAGCGCACTCAAGCGCTCTTGCAGGCGATCGGTCGTCGCTTGGATGCGGCGTACCTGCTCGCTCAGCTGAGTGATCTGTTTGCCACGGTCGTCGGTTTGCGCGGCACAGCCGAGAGCCAGCGGCACCACCGCGAACAGCATCAGGGGCAAACGAGGGGCTCGAGTCATTGGACGCGGATCGTAGTTCAGGCCACCTAACCAGGACAAATCCTTCTCTGCCCATACAGCAAAACGCTTTGCAAGCGGGGAAGGACACTCGTCTGCCAGACCTGCTCGCGAGGCGATTGATCCGTCCCCGGGCGACGAACGGCGAGGTCACGTGGACGCTCGGAACGAGTTGGGGCAATCGTTTCCAGGCCGACCCACCGACGCTGTGGATGGGGTTTCGCCCGCACTGGACGCAACGCGTCAGAAACAGTACCTTGGTCTGGTGGCACGCCAGCGTCGAACTCAGGGTTTCCGTCGCGTTGACCTCCGAAAAACCTTGTTCGTCCTCCCGAACTTGGTGACTTTGGCCAGCGTGTTTTGTGGCTTTGCAGCGATTCGATTGGTGTCGGAGCCGCGAATCAATAACGAGCCAATTTACCGAGCATGCACGCTGCTCGTGTTCGCGATGTTCTTCGATCTACTCGACGGTCGTGTAGCGCGAATGACGCGAACCCAGAGCGCCTTCGGTTTGCAGCTTGATTCACTGGCAGACGTCATCTCTTTCGGCGTCGCACCAGCACTGGTGGTCTATCAGTGGTCGCTCTACCGTCTGCCGGTGCTTGGCCAATTCGTCGCGTTCCTTTATGTGGCGGCGGGGGCCATTCGCCTCGCGCGCTTTAACGTACTTTCCTCGTCCTCCACGGGCGAACCCACGAAACCCGGCCGCCATATCCTCGGCCTGCCTATTCCCTGTGCGGCAGCAGGCCTCGTGGCGCTCGTTCTGGCAGACCGTGCTGCGCAGGGCACGATAGGTCAAGCGGAGCACACGCCGTTCGTGCTTGGTTCCACACTCGGGCTGAGCCTCCTAATGGTCTCGACGATCCGCTTCCGTTCCTTCAAGGATCTGCGTGTCGATGCCCAGTCCATTCTGCTCGTTACGTTTATCGTGGGCACGAGTGCGGTGGTCTGGAACAGCTACCACCCAGGCTTTGTGCTGGTTTGGCTCTGGACCATGTACTTGGCGATTGGCTTGATGGAGACGGTGCGTCTCGTAGCCGCACGGATCCGGCACAGTGCAGAGGATCGCAAGACCCTGCCGCCGTCCGTATGAGCGAACCGAACTCAACAACACCAACCTGCGGTCATTGCGGGCTCCGCTGAAGAATTTGGTTGGTGCGGCCAGGTTCAAGCCCAAAGCTTGACGTGAAGATGTTGCGAGCTAGTAGATCCCCTGTACGTTCGTTGATCTAGCTCGTCAGCTCGCGACCATGAAGAACCCACCCACCGGAAGCAGCAGCCCCCCTTTCCTGCGTTTTGCTTCGGGCGGCTATTGGCGGCACTACTTCTGGCCAGCGGCACTAGTGTTGGCAACCTGCAGTGCGGCGCTAATCGCCTGCCATGGCGAGCCCTCGTCGTCGCGAGAGACCGCATCCAGCAGCACGGCTAGTCTGCCGAAGCTAGTGCTGCGCGACGATACTCCGGATCTGATGCTCACCTGGGTCGATCCCACCGGGGACTTTCAAGTCACGGAGGCCATCGCTCAGGTGCCCGCCGATGCACGGGAACGGGTCCGGGTCGTCGTTACCACGAAAACCGAAGGTACCCAGGATCCGATCTATGTCGCCGACCTTCGGCAGAAGAGCCCCGATGGCAGCTACCCGGTCACGGTCCTTGCGCGCTCAGCGTGGGAGGAAATCGGGGCAGCTCGTCGCAAAGCGCGTATCGAAGCGTTGGCGCCCGTGGCTTCGCAGTTAGCGCCGCAGACAAGCCCTACGACTCAACAGGAATCGCTCGTCGCAGTGATCTACGGCGCGAAGTGGTGTGGCGCATGCCGTGAAGCGGAGCGCTACCTCAAACGCAGAGGGATTTCCGTACTCGAGAAGGACGTCGACCAGAGTCCGCAAGTCCAAGCGGAACTGCGCGCCAAACTCACCAAGGCACAACTGCCCCCAACGAGTTCAATCCCGGTGATCGATATCGGAGGGAAACTCCTCGTGGGGTTCAGTCAAGCGGCGGTCGATGCCGCCTTGAAGGCGTACGGCAAGTAACGCAGTCGCGATCAGTCGAACACGACCGTCTTGTTGCCGTAAACGAGCACGCGATCGTTCAGGTGCCAGCGCACCGCCCGCGCAAGCACGGCGCGCTCTAGGTCGCGGCCCTTGCGGACCAAATCGTCGACGCGATCGCGGTGCGAACAACGAGCAACGTCTTGCTCGATGATCGGGCCCTCATCTAGACGCGAGGTCGCATAGTGCGCCGTTGCCCCGACGAGCTTGACACCACGCTCATGAGCCTGGTGATAGGGCCGCCCGCCGATGAAGGCGGGTAAGAAGGAGTGGTGGATATTGATGATCCGGCGCGCGTACCGCGACGTGAAGTCCTCAGACAAGATCTGCATATAACGCGCAAGCACGACCAGATCGATCCGAAGCGCGTCGAGCAGCTCGAGCTCCTTGGCTTCCTGCGCTTGCTTCGAAGCGGGATCCATCGGAAACACCTGAAAATCGACGCCGTAGGAGGCCACGAGCGGCCGCATGTCTTCGTGGTTACTGACTACGACGGCAAGCTCGCACGGCAGTTCGCCGGCGCGGTGACGCCAGAGTAGATCCATGAGGCAATGGTCGTACTTCGAGACGAAGATCGCGACGCGCTGCAGCTGGTTCCCGTAAACCAATCGGTACGACATCTCGAAACGCGCCGCCACTTCGGCAATGGCGCGCTCGAGCGTTCCGCGGTCGGTCAAAAGCTCGCTCGTGTCGAAGCGAATCCGTTGAAAGAAGAGCCCGGCCGATGTGTCCGTGTGCTGATCGGAGTCGAGGATGTTGGCGCCGTGCCCGAACAACACCTGAGCCAAGGTGGCGACAATGCCACGCCGGTCTGGACACGAAACGAGCAGTGTACCGACGTTTTCAGTATTGGGAGCAGGTGGTTTGGTTTCGAGGGCGGTCATTCTTGGTACCCATTCTTCCAGAGTCAGAACCGACGTGGAGCAATCAACGGGATGGATGAGTCAGCGACAGTTTCAGGAGACTACTGGAGCAGCCCGGGCGCGGGGAATGATTGACATAGGTCACGCACTTCGCCGGCGACCCGCTGAATCGTGGCCTCGTCTTCCACGTTGCGCACCACCTGGTCAATCCAGTCGGCAAGCTTGGTCATCTCCGCGACCCCCATGCCTCGCGACGTGATAGCCGGAGTTCCAATGCGGAGGCCAGAGGGGTCGAAAGGCTTCCTTGGATCGAACGGGACGGAGTTGTAGTTTCCAACGATGCCTGCGCGATCGAGCGCCTTCGCAGCGACCTTGCCGGACACGTTCTTGCTCGTCAGGTCGATGAGGATCAGGTGATTGTCCGTGCCTCCAGTCACTAGGCTGAAATCGCGACGCGTGAGCTCGTCGGCAAGCACGCGCGCGTTCTCGACCACTGCCTTGGCGTACTGAACGAATGCGGGTTGGCTCGCCTCCTTGGCCGCCACGGCAATGGCCGCCGTGGTGTGATTGTGCGGGCCACCCTGCAATCCAGGGAATACCGCGCGATCGATCTCTTTCGCGTGCTCGGCTTTGCACAGAATCACCCCGCCGCGAGGCCCCCGCAACGTCTTGTGCGTCGTGGTCGTTACCACGTCGGCCAAACCAATAGGGGAAGGATGCTGCCCACCGACAATGAGCCCGGCGATATGAGAGATATCGGCGCAAAGCTTGGCACCGACCTCATTGGCGATCTCACGGAACTTTTCGAACTCGAGTCTGCGCGGGTACGCCGTCGTGCCGCACCAAAGGATCTTTGGCCGATGCTCGTGCGCTAGCTTCCTCACTTCGTCGAAGTCGATACGATGGTCAGCGCGACGTACACCATAACCGTGGCTGTTGAAGTACCGCCCGGTAATGCTCACGTTCCATCCGTGCGTCAGGTGACCTCCAGCTGGCAACGCTAGACCCAGCACCGAGTCTCCGGGGGCACAGAACGCGAGATACACGGCGAGGTTAGCCGGGCTACCGCTGTACGGCTGAACATTGCAGTGTTCGGCGCCAAATAGGCGCTTCAAGCGCCCGCTCGCGAGTTCCTCGATTGGATCAATCGCTTGCTGGCCCTCGTAATAACGTTTGCCGGCGTATCCCTCGGAGTATTTGTTGGTCAGAATCGAACCAGTGGCTTCGAGCACCGCACGCGAGACGTAGTTCTCACTCGGTATCAACCGCAGCTTCTGCGATTCGAGTTGGTGCTCGAGCTGAATCAATCGAGCGATCTCGGGATCCGTCTCTGCAAGGGTCGGTTCGGAGCTTGGCTGACGCATGGTGGGACGCAGGGTAATCGTGGTTACCTGCCTGGTCCACAATCGCTAGGCGCCAGTGCCACGTCGGACAAGCAACACAGAACCGAATACCCGGCCCGAGGTGCCCCGAAACAACCGTCCGACGGAAGTTTGTTTCCAAAGTGTCTAGACGTGGTGCTCTGATTATGGTGACGTTTCCGGCTGCATTCCTCCAGAGTCACTCGACGCAGCCGCTCGAGTCGCTATTATCCGCCGGTTCACATGCCCGAAGGGGGCGACAAAAAACCGAATTCGTCCATTGAGGCGGATCATCAAACTCCCGAGAAACCGGGTGTGCCAGCACTCGCCGAGGGCGTAGCGCGCCTCAATTTCGCCGCGCCTATTCCACCGCGCCCGATT
>JBLNFG010000178.1:0-8027 GCA_050263495.1 Myxococcales bacterium
GGCCTGTGAGGTAGAGGTGCCGGAGGCCAGACTCCATGGCACACTGGTCCCCTCGCCCGGCTCAACGGAGAAACTTATCTCGTGTCCGATTCGATCAACTCACACAACACGCAATGGACGCCGGAACGCAGCGCCCAGGTTTACCAAATTCCTGGCTGGGGCAGTGACTATTTCTCGGTCAACGAAGCCGGACACGTACTGGTTCGACCGGATCCGAGACAAGACCACGCAATCGACTTGTACGAGCTAGTTGGCGACCTCACGGTACGTGGCCACGACCTACCCGTACTCATTCGCTTCTCCGATATCGTGGCGGATCGAATCCGTCGAATCAACGAGTGCTTCCGTCGCGCCATCGGTGAGTACGAGTACGGCGGGACGTACCGCGGCGTTTTCCCGGTCAAGGTGAACCAGCAACGGCACCTGGTCGAAGAGGTCGTGGAAGCTGGGCGGCCCTGGCAGTTCGGGTTGGAGGCGGGTTCAAAACCAGAGCTGCTGATTGCGCTAGCGGCAATGCACGACGCCGGCGGCCTGATCATTTGCAACGGCTACAAGGACGTCAAGTACATCGAAACGGCCCTCGTGGCGCAGAAGTTCGATAAGACCGTGATCATTGTGCTCGAGCGCATCGAAGAACTCGAACTCGTGCTCCAGGCATCTGAACGGCTCGGCATTTCGCCTCTCATTGGCGTACGCGCCAAGTTGACCGCCAAGGGCGTGGGCCGCTGGGCAGCGTCGGCGGGTGAACGCGCCAAATTCGGCCTCACCACAGCTGAAATCGTGCATGTCGTCGATCGCCTCGCCGCCAAAGACATGCTCGACTGCCTGCAGCTCCTGCATTTCCATATTGGCAGCCAGATCTCGAGCATTATTCCGATCAAGAACGCGATGCAGGAAGCCTCCAACATCTACGTCGAAATGGCGAAGATGGGGGCTAAGATGGGCTACATCGATATCGGCGGTGGCCTCGCTATCGACTACGACGGATCCAAGACGGACTTCCACGCGTCTCGCAACTACACGATGCATGAGTACGCCGCTGACGTCGTGGCGCACATCCAAGCCGCATGCACCAAAGCTTGTGTTGCGCCACCCACGATCGTGAGCGAGAGCGGGCGCGCCATTGCCGCTCATCATTCGGTGTTGGTGTTCGAGGTGGTGGGTGTCAACGAGGTGCGCTTCGGCGAGCCGCAAGAGCCGCCACGCGATGGGCACCGCCTATTGCGAGAGCTGTACGACACGTACCAGGGCATCGTTCCGAAGAACGTCCAAGAGTCGTGGCACGACGCCGGACAGGCCAAGGAAGAGGCTCAGAGCCTATTCAAGTACGGTTACCTGAGCTTACGCGAACGAGCTCAGGCCGAACGTCTCTACTGGCACTGCTGCGAGAAGCTTCAGAACACGTTGCGCCGGATGAAGAACGTTCCCGAGGAACTGGAAGACCTCGAGAAGACTCTGAGTGCCATCTACTACTGTAACTTCAGTGTCTTTCAATCGGCGCCGGACATTTGGGCGATCGATCAGCTCTTCCCAATCATGCCCCTGCATCGATTGGACGAAGAACCCACGGTGAAGGCGCGGCTTGCCGATCTCACGTGCGACAGCGACGGAATGATCGATCACTTCATCGATGTCGAGGACGAGAAGCAGACGCTCGATCTGCACGCCTACGAACCGAGTTCACCGTACTACTTGGGTATGTTTTTGACGGGCGCATATCAGGAAATTCTCGGTGATATGCATAATCTGTTCGGCGATACCAACGCCGTTCACGTCAAGCTAACCGAAGACAGTTATCAAGTGCGGCACGTCGTCAAAGGCGACAGCGTCTCAGAGGTATTGCGCTACGTCGGTTACAATCCCGAGACGATGATCGAGGCAGTGCGACACCAGGCCGAACGGGCCGTGGCGGCAGGCAAGCTCACCAATCAGCAAGTAAAGACGCTAATGCATCACTACGAAGAGTCGCTGCGCGGGTACACGTACCTCACCGGAAATGACTAGCGCGCACTTCGACCGAGCAAAGTTCGGAGTACCCTGAAGGCGTTCGAGACGCTTGTGCGCATCGTTCGAAAATGACTAACGGGCACGTCGAACGGACAAAATTGGGCGTATCCTGAAGGCGCTCGAGACGCGAGTTTGCATCATTCGAACTTGCATACGGAGCCTGCCGAACTGAATCATTCCAGGCTGCATGCGCGCCGAGACTCGAAGGAAAGAACGCGGTCAAGAGAACGGCTGATTTGCCGGCTTGGAAATGTTTCCGAGTTATCCGAACGTTCTGTCGCTCTGATCTCTCCAGCAGCGCGCGACCCAACCGCCATGTGCCCGTCCGCTGCAAAGTGCAGCGGTTACGCAAGTTTTGCGCCGAAGTTGTGACTTGTGAAACCCACTACGCGGGCATAGGATGGCCTGCCTTCGACGCAACGCGCCTAGTTGGCCAGAGTTCCTCCGCAATGAGTATGGAAACGGCCGAAACACACGGCGAAATCGCTTCGCCCTGAACCTAAAATGCGATCTATCCCGGATCGTGTTCGGGATTGGTCGTAAGTACCAGCCTCTGCGTCGAGATTAGAGCACAACCCCCAGGGTCATTCTATGGAACACCTCGTCCTGCCGCCTATCAAGGGTCATCGCCTCGGTTTCTTTCAACGTACTGCCCTCGACTCACTCCTGTCGCCAAAGAGTGTTGCTGTCGTCGGGGCTTCGGAGCGGGAGGGTAGTGTCGGACGAACGGTGTTTTGGAACCTGATCAGCAACCCGTTTGGCGGCACCGTGTACCCCATCAACGCGAAGCGCAACAACGTGTTCGGGGTGCGCGCTTATCCGTCGCTCGAGGCGTTGCCTGAACCAGTGGAAACGGTAGTGATGGCAGTACCCGCCGCCACGATTCCCGATATTGCGGAATCTGCCGGAAAGCTTGGGGCGCGTGGGCTCATTATCATCTCGGCTGGTTTCAAAGAGATGGGAGCTCCAGGTGTTGAACTGGAAAGGCGGCTTCTGAACACCGCTCGTAACTATGGAATGCGAATCATCGGCCCGAACTGTCTCGGCGTGATGAATCCACTCACTGGCTTCAATGCTACGTTCGGCGGTGTGATGGCGCGCGCCGGGAATATCGCGTTTATTTCGCAATCCGGGGCGCTGTGCACGGCCGTACTCGATTGGAGCGTTCAAGAGCAGGTCGGGTTTAGTGCGTTCATCTCCATTGGCTCGATGCTCGATGTCGGTTGGGGCGATTTGATTCAGTATCTGGGGCACGATCCACGCACCAAGAGCATCGTCATTTACATGGAGTCGGTAGGTGAGGCGCGCGGCTTCCTGTCGGCTGCGCGTGAGATTGCCCTGAGCAAGCCGATCATCGTCATCAAGGCGGGTCGTACCGATGCCGCAGCCAAGGCAGCCGCTTCCCACACTGGGTCACTCACCGGCTCTGATGACGTCCTAGATGCCGCATTCCGCCGCTGTGGCGTGGTGCGTGTGTCGCACATCGAAGATCTGTTCTACCTGTCGGAAGTCCTCGCGAAACAGCCTGCGCCGCGCGGCAAGCGTCTGACCATTATCACCAACGCGGGTGGACCGGGCGTGCTTGCAACGGACGAGCTGGTCAGCAATGGCGGCGAGCTGGCACCACTTTCCCCAGCCACCTTCCAAGCCTTCAACGATTACCTGCCGCCACATTGGAGCCGCAACAATCCGGTGGACATTCTCGGTGATGCCGACGCCGAACGTTACGGCCGTGCTCTGCAGATTGCTTCGCAGAATGACCAAGCGGATGGCACGCTCGTAATCCTGACTCCGCAGGATATGACTGATCCGACGATGACAGCGGAGAAGCTGAAGCAATATGCTGCAGGCTCGACCAAGCCTGTGCTCGCGAGTTGGATGGGTGGCACCGCGGTCGCTGCTGGCAACGAGATCCTTTCTCGTGCCGGAATTCCGACCTTCCCCTATCCGGACGCCGCGGTCCGCATGTTCAATCACATGTGGCAGTACGAGTCGAACCTGCGCGCGTTGTACGAGACTCCGGAGCTCTCCGATCAAGCCGATGAGGGCATCGGTGATACGGGTCGGGTCGTGCAACTGCTCGATGTGGTCCGTAAGGAAGGCCGCACCATTCTGACCGAGCTCGAATCGAAGCAGGTGTTGGAGGCGTACGGAATTCCGACGGTAAAGACCGTTCTTGCTGCCAATGCCGATGCTGCGGTCAAGGCAGCCGTCGCAATCGGATTTCCGGTCGTAATCAAGATCAACTCGAAGAAGATCACGCACAAGACCGACGTCGGCGGAGTCATACTCAACTTGCGGACGGAAGAGGAAGTGCGAGCCGCATTCGATCGGATGCGGGACGGCGTGGTTGCGAAATTCGGCGACGCGGCGTTCGAGGGCGTCACCGTCCAACCGATGCTCAAGCTCGATGGGTACGAGGTCATCCTCGGTGCCTCGATTGACCCGCAATTTGGGCCAGTTTTGCTATTCGGATCAGGTGGTCAGCTCGTCGAGGTGTTCAAGGATTCCGCCGTCGCGTTGCCACCACTGAACACGACGCTGGCGCGCCGGCTGATGGAACGTACCAAGATCTACAAGGCGTTCAAAGGGGTGCGCGGACGCAAGCCCGTCAACATGTTCGAGCTCGAAACGTTGCTTGTCCGATTCAGCCAACTGGTGGTCGAGCATCCGTGGATCAAAGAGTGCGACATCAACCCGTTGCTCGTGGGTGAGGCGTCGAATATCGTCGCGCTCGACGCGCGCATCGTCCTGTTCGATCCCAAGACCGATCCCACACAGCTGGCCAGGCCAGCAATTCGACCCTATCCGCGTCAATACGTCGAGCGCAGCATGTTGCGCGACAGCACGCCAGTCACTGTGCGTCCAATTCGTCCGGAAGACGAAGCCTTGATGCCCGCATTCCACGCGACTCTGTCAGAGAAGAGCGTTCTATACCGTTACTTCCAGCCAACCAGCTTCCAGGAACGCATCGATCATGATCGCCTGCGTCGAATCTGCTTCATCGACTACGATCGCGAAATGGCCTTGGTCGCCATCGTACGCAGACCCGACGGAACCCGGGCAATTGCTGGCGTAATCCGGATGCAGAAGAGCTTCTTCACGAGCCGAGCTCGATTTACCGTGATCGTCAGCGATGATTGGCAAAGGCGAGGAATCGGTTCGAAGCTGCTGCAAAAGCTCATCGACGTCGCTCGGTCCGAAGGGCTCTCGCTGCTACGCGCCGCGTTCTTGCCCGAAAACACCGAGATGAAGAGCATGTGCGAAAAGCACGGGTTTACCACGCAGCTGGCCAGCAGCGACGAACCAGCATACGCAGAGCTCGAGCTTCGTCCCCAGACGCTCCTGCCTCCACCGCCGCGCGCTTGAACGTCGCGGGCAGGCCGCTCGCGCTAGGTGAAAGCGCATCCGAGCGGCGGCAGTGAGATTGGGACCCACAATCCACGCGGCGGCAACAGCTCATATTAGGAAGAAGCCCCTGGACGACGAACCAGGGGCTTTCTTTGTGGAGGGCTGCCGGGTCGGGAATAGCTCAGTCGCAAGTGGTGTTGGACCCCGCTGGAGCGTCGCGCTAAAGCAATCCGTGGATAAGTGAATGTCGAGAGATGCCGCAACATTCTGGCGACAAAGGACGGCCCTGGTGCTGGCAGCGCTTGCGTCCTTGCCACTGCTGGCGTCGGCCAGAATCGAGCGTTCCGTGGATCAGCACGGGGTCATCACCTTAGGTCAATCTCGAACGTTCGCTCGCTCCACGGCTACGCGCGACAGGAACAGGTCCAATCAGCAAGAGTCACAACCCATGGTGGTCGCTCAGACGAGCGTGCCCAACCAGCGCTTTGATCAACATATTCGTGATGCGGCGCGGCTGTATCAAATCCCCGAAGAGTTGGTGCGTGCAGTCATCATGGTAGAGAGCGGCTTTTCACCGAGAGCTGTTTCACCGGCAAATGCGAAAGGCCTGATGCAGCTAATCCCAGCTACCGCCCAACGCATGCAGGTGGAGGACATCTTTGATCCTCGTCAGAACATCTACGGAGGAGTGCGCTACTTGCGCGTCCTTGCGAACCTGTTCAATGGCGATTTGGCGCTCACCATAGCTGCCTATAACGCTGGTGAGGGAGCAGTTCTGCGCTATGGCGGCATTCCTCCCTATCGCGAGACAGAGGACTACGTGACGCGCGTAATTGGGCTGTTCCGGAAGTACCGCGCGGAGCGACAGCAGTAGCTGGCGCAACGGTCTAGGACACGCTCATGCACGACTGGCAAGACGCGATTATCCGCCACTTTACGTCGTTCGACGGCCTCGACGATCTCGCGATCGCCGGCGCAGTGGTGGTGTTCTCGCTGTTCGTTCTGCCGCGCTCCGAACGACCACAGCTCAAGGTACCACTGGTCCTCATCGCGCTCTACCTACTGGTCGTTGCCGGGCATTACACATTTGTCGGGCCGATAGAGCCTGGTAGCAAAGCGGCTTTTCTTGCCCTGGTGCTGCTGCTCGTCGCGCTAAGTCGGATTCTGTTTCTGGTGCTCGTCGACTGGCTGCTGGTGAGGTGGTTCAAACGCAGCGTGCCGCGTATCTTCCGCGACATCCTGCAGTGGGTCGTATTCGGCGGAATGACCCTGGTGCTCTTTCGCTCCATGGGGGTCGAGCTCGGAAGCCTGCTAACCACGTCAGCAATTCTTACCGCCGTCATTGGCCTGAGCCTGCAGGAAAGCCTCGGCAACCTAGTCGCAGGGTTGGCTGTACGCGCGGAACATCCCTTCGAGGTCGGAGACTGGATCGAAATTCTCGACGGCCAAAGAACGGTGGGGCAGGTAATTGAAATCAACTGGCGTGCAACCAAGCTCCGCACCAACGATGCGTTCGATGTCGTGGTGCCGAATGGCTTGCTTGCCAAGTCGAGTTTCCGCAACTACGGCCGTCCTGATCCCAAGACACGTCGAGTTGTCGACTTTCAAGCGGCGTACGAGGTGTCGCCCAACCAAGTCGAGGCTACTGTCTTGCAGGCGATCCGCGGTTGCCCCTATGTCCTCACCAATCCAGCCCCCAAGCTTTGGCTCGCTGATTTTGGGGAGAGCGGGGTCAACTACAAGATTGTGTACTTCTTGTCTGATTTCCGGTTGCGCAGTGATGTCGAGTCCGACATTCGGACCCGGGTATGGTACGCCCTTCATCGAGCTTCCATCGATATCCCGTTCCCGATCCGCGACGTTCGAATCCGTCGCGCTGGCGACGCACCACGTCATCACGAATCCGCATACGACGCGGAAGCGCGTCGAAAGTTACTCGACGGTATCGAGCTATTCGAACACGTCCCGGACCAGGTTCGGCATGCACTCGCGGAATCGGCGGAGGTCGTGCTGTACGCCGCGGGAGAGACCCTGGTCTTCGAAGGCGATAAGGGCAATGATCTGTTCGCGGTCGCAAGCGGCGAAGTGATTGCAGCGACAACGAGCGCAACTGGCGAGCAGGTCGAGCTAGCTCGCATCGGACCCGGCCAGCTATTTGGCGAGTTGAGCTTGCTCACGGGCGTGCGCGGAGCAAGCATCATTGCGGCGAGAGAGTCGCTCGTACTTCGCATTAGCCACGCGGAGTTCCGCCATCACATTGCGACCGTCCAGGGTCTCGGAGAAGAGTTGTTGACGCGGATCGTGGAGCGCCAGGGACGCTTCAGTCGGCCAGAAGAGCTCGGACTCGAACCCGGGATCTCGGCGGCGATCGTGCGAACGGCACTGTTCGATCGGATCCGACGCTTCTTCTCGACGTAAGGCGACGGGGCCTCTCGGGCCATGACGTCTGCCCTGGCTCTCTGCTTCGCGTCGGCGATTCTCTACCCTCCACCGCGCGCCGTAACTAGTGCCGCTCGCCGTTAGTTTGGCCATCGATTACCGAGATTGCGCGGCGGCAGTAGGCGGGCGCGCAGCGGACGCGGGGTTCGGGGTGAAACCCCGAGAAAAACGAGGAGGGCCGCGGCTGCGCAGCAGCCCCGCGCAGCGGCGCCAAAAGGCTGCCCAGACTT
>JBLNFG010000179.1:0-3562 GCA_050263495.1 Myxococcales bacterium
TGCAGCTGCCTCCGCCAAAATAGCAGCGGAGAAGCAAGCCGAGGAGGCCGCGCAAAAGGCCAAAGAAGAGGCTGCCAAGGCATTTGCAGAGAAGAAGGCCGGCATAGTTAAAGGGCTTCAAGGCCAATCTGACGCCATCGACCGAAAGTTCGTCTACCTGAAGGATAAGGCATCCAAGCTCAAGGGCACCGCCAAAACGAAGGCAGATGGAGCGCTCACAGCCGTAGATAACGCGCGGGCGCAGCTCTCTGCGAGTCTTAGCGAAGCACAAACAGCCACTGACGCGACCCTCGTGTCACTCTCCGAGAAAGTCACGTCAGATCTCAAAACAGCGCAGAAATCGCTGGATCAATTCGAGACGGCAGTCACGGGCAAGTAGTAGTCTCGTGTTATCGATAGGAGGAGGAGAACATGGCGGAGTTTGAGCACAACTCGGAAAAGTTTGGTTACATTAGCCTCGATGATGTCGAAGGCGTGCAGACTGCCCTTACCAAACTGGGCTACGATCCCGGATCGGTAGACGGCAAGGACGGCCCCAAAACGAGAGCGGCAGTTCTAGCGTTTCAGAAGGCCGCGGAAATCAAGGTGGACGGCATTGCGGGTCCAGAGACGAAGGGGGCGCTACGAAGCACCTTGGACCAACAAGCTGCCGCTACGTAGAACCCTTGGTGGGGCTGGCTTCTAGTACCACTCGCCAGAAGAAGGTGCCGTACGTTCCCGGCTGGCGAGTGGCACTAGGCGAGCGTCGAAGAGAAATAGTCCGCGCAGTGGACGGATCAACACCGCCATCCGGCGCGCTAAATCTCACCATAGGCGCGCGATATCACCCGGCGGGCTACGGATTGAATGCCGGTGTGTTCGAAGTGGTTTGACACGAGATCGATGCCGGCTGCCACGTAGTCCAGAGAGTGGTCAGCGGAGCCGAGTACCCCCTGAATCTTGGAGAAGATGGTCGATTGCTCGAGGCCCTTGGTCGCAGCAAACCCCTCGAGTACTCCCTTCGTGGCCTCGAAGTTGTCGACAATGAGCTTCTTCGAGGAAAACAGATCGACCGTGGGTAGGTAGGACGCGATCCTGGCAAAGCGACCACTTCCACTCAGCAAACCTTCGGACAGCCCTCTCATGCTGTCGGCGAGTTTGCTGAGGAAGTCCGGACCAAGCGGCAATATGCAGTCATAGGCAAGGTATGCGGCAAGACGCATCGAGTCTTCCTTCTGAGCGTTACCGAACGACGCTGCGAAATCTGCGATGCTATCGCCTGGCATCCCGTTCGTGTAACAGAAGGCAGAAAGCTCGCCGACGAGCTTGACGGCGGCGTCGACGGTTTGTGTGGCGTCCGCCTTGGGTGTTATGTTGCCGAGAAAGCCCAAGAAATCGAACGAGCCAGAAAGCTTGTCCGCCAATGCGGTCATGCCTGCAATCCCGGCCGTGTCATCGAGCATCTGGTAGATCCAGACTGCGCGCTGGTAACCATTGCTGGGATCATTGTAGAGCATGATTGCGCGCTCCCCCACCTGCTGGATTAGGTTGTGGTCGCTCTCACCCGTGACGCTCATCACCATCCGTTCGAAACTCGTGACGTTCTCCCACTCGCCTGGAACAACGTAGTCCAACAGCCCTAGAAGCCGCGTCGTCATGCTAGACGTCGGTAGCCCCTCGAGGAGCACGTTGATCGGTTTGTCGCTGTCACTCATGGTGTCTATCTCCCTCGGTCCAGACGTTTGGCGAAACTGCGCAGATCGCTTGGCGGCGGTCCGTTTGTGCCGCATCCAAGCTGGCCGTTTGCGTTCAAAGCTAAGTTACAGTTTGGTCAACCCATTCAAGTCGAACTTGGACAGCAGCGCTTTGCGCGCAGCGGCATCGAGCGTCGGTGACGAAACCTTGACCTGAAACTTTTGGTTGACGAGTACGGCAGATTGGTTCTTGCCCACTGTGACCAGCGGCTGATCCTGCAGCTTGTCAGATGCGGTCGCGTATTTTGCCTTCACGCCCTCGTCGTTGGACGCGTCGGATATGGCAAGCGTTGCGACGTCTTGACCATCCTTCTTAAGCTTGGCCTCGACAAACCCTTCCTTTTCCTGGGTAAACACGCGGCCAAAACCATCCGTTCCGTCGGCAGGGAAGAACGCATTGAGTTTCGCCCCCTCAACCTTCGGCTCTGACCGTGCCGGCAGTTGGGCGGTTGCCACCTGGTCCCAACGCGACGGTTCCTTACTGCAGGCAGACACGCACAACGCCAACGCCAACGCCAACGGAAGGAGCCTCAAGAGTCGTCGTCCGTTCATGGGGGACGAGAGTACCTGAGTTCTCGGTGTGGAGTGTTCGAAAACGTAACCTCGGACGAACTACGCGCAATCGCTCGCATTGGCGCGAATGCGTCATCTGCGGGGCAATCTTCCACACTCAATCATATCGCACTGTTGGAAGCGAATGATCGTACATGCTAACTGCTCGTGCCGATGATGACTGGACGTCTTACCGCCGAGAGTCGCGGGGCTCTTGACGCTACTATATCGATCAGGCGTGGCGGGGAACTAGTCGAACGGCACCAGACAATGTCGCCCATTTGAAGATCAGCGCCAGCGATAGGTTCCGCTCAGCGCAATGAGTATCCCATACATGCTGTATTCACCCGAGAGGCCGCCGCTTGGCTGAGCTTTCTTGGAGTCAAACAAGTAGTAGCCGCCCAAAATCGATATCCACGTTCGACATGCTCGTGCAGGCCTCCGCGTGACTTACGCGCTGCAGTCCAACGAATCCGTCACCTGGCAGCAGCGTGAGCATTCTGACATCAGGGTATGGATGTGATGTCACCTGAACCGCTCTAGTGACCGAGAATACTTTGGATGTCTTGGGCGCCGACGACCAACGCTCAAATGCCGGAGTCGCTGGAAACCCGCTCGCGATCGGGCAGCTAGGCGCAGAGCACGGTCGAGAGCCGCACTGAGGCGAGGATGCAGAGTTGACTCAAGTCTCGGAGCTCGAGTCGCGTATCGTGTGGTAACGCCAAAGTCACGACGTGAAGTCAAGCGCCTGAGCGGAAGATAATCGGGCTACCAACCGCGATACCGTCGATGTGTCGATGTGCCCTGTCGCAGTCCGGTGCGGTGCACTCGAAAGCGGGGTCGATCCTTCTAAGGCAGATCGCTTACTGTAGCGACCAGAAAATTCATCCTACTGTCGGCATCGCAGCGGGTTCGAATACAGAAACGCCAAAACTGCACATCCGAGCGGCTTCTTTTGGTCATCACCGCACTGCTTGCCACGTCCACGACGAACCTCGCAATGAATCTGGTCCTGCTATCATGGGCCAACAGTATCTTTCAGTACCTCGTGGTTGGAGAAACGGCAGCCGTTTTGGTTGAAGCGGCTGTGTACTGGCGTGTTGATCGAGCCCACCGACTCGATCAGGCGTTGATCACTTCTGCTATAGCGAACTCAGCCAGTTTCCTGCTCGGATTGCTCGCGACGCCGATACTGTTCTCCTGAACACTTCCTTCATCCACGTCGGATAAGAGACGGTAGACGGACGACTCCCCGAGATTCTCGATACGAAACCCGG
>JBLNFG010000180.1:0-3501 GCA_050263495.1 Myxococcales bacterium
GGGCTCGGAGGTTTGCTCATGTCTCGTCGTTATCAACCACTCAGTCCCGCTCACGCCGTCATCATAGCCGCCCATGCACGTTGTATGCGTCAAGCGCCGTCTGCGTCGGAGCAGGCTCTCTGGGCAGCTCTTTCAGGTAGCGAGTTGGGCGTTGGCTTTCGAAGGCAATACAGGGTCGGCACGTTTATCGCGGACTTCGCCGCGCCTTCTCGCAAACTCATTGTGGAGGTTGATGGGGGCTACCACGTCGAGCGCACCGGTGCTGATGCGTCGCGGGACGCTAAACTTCGTCGCCTCGGTTGGCGGGTGCTGCGGTTCTTGGCTAAGGAAGTGCTCGGCAATTTGCCTCAGGTGATTGAGGCCATTCGAGTTGCGCTCAATGCGCATAAGGCGCATCGGCAAAAGTGAGCGAAGGAATTGGCACGACTACATCGTGCCAATTCTCCACACTTTTCTGCTGAATGCCTATAGGTGGATTATCAAAGACCGGCGACGTGGAGAGTTCCGTCTGCACCTCGCGAGCCAAGCGAGTCTATCACCTGGAATCCTGCCATACTTGGCATTTCCAATCACGAACGTCATGAGAGGTTAGCGTTGTGGCAGAAATTTCCTCTCGTCCAATCGTTTCTTTCGAGGACGGTCCAAGCACTCCAAGCGTGGGCTCGCCTCGCGCTTCTCACACTGGACACCTATGATGGACACTACAGTGACTCGTGATTTTCGGACATCCCTTCGAGCCAATGCACGCGCAATGCTAGACGCGTGCAACAGCTCACTCCTTTGAGAAGTCTGAACCGGGATGCTCCTGGGCGCGCTCCCCCCAAATGCGGTCATCCGCTTTACAGAACCCCGATACGATGTCCATAACCTCAAGCAAGCGCTCCTCACGTTGTTCGTCGACACTCTTACGAAGCGCTTCCAGAAGCTCATATGCCGTCTGCTGAGACAGTCCTTCGTCGCGATGCTTGCGAAGAATGGTAGCCAATTCTGACACTGAAGCATCGCGCATTAGGGCTTCCGCGATTGAGTTCCTTAGTGCGTTGTTCATTGCTTGAACCAACATGAGCCGGTTGCGCAAAGGGCGCCCTCGTACTCCTCGAACTTCATCGGTCTTGAGGGTTGTATCGTTCCATGGGTGGCACTATCCGGAACGTAGGTCAAGTTTGGCCCGAGGTCACTGGCAGAATGGCCCCACACAGGGTCTTTGCCAGAGCCGCCGAACTCCGCCGGCCGCCGATGTGCGGGGAGTGCTCCGGGACTCGGTGCTACCGACATTCCTCCAGTGCCGGGGTGAACCATGCCCGCCGCATCCACGGGTATATCCGTTCCCGGACCAGTCCCAGGTCGCACGCCAAGCGCCCGCGCCGATTGTCCAGTGGCGGGCGTACCACCGGCGTCCCTCATGCTCCGATACACAGTTGTTCCGGCCGTGCTTGCTTCGTCGACATGACTGGATGCTCTCTGCAGGTAGACGGCTGCGCCGACAAATGGAACCATTGCGGCAACGGAAAGCGCCGCCTGTCCCATCTTACCGCGAGCCGCGTATATGCCTGCATTGACTGCATCTGGTACCCAACTGGCCGATGCTCCCGGGCCACTGACATCAAGCGCCGCAGATGCAACGTCAAGACCTGACTGGAAATCGTCAACCGTCGGAAGCTGCGTATACTTCCCACGGCTTGCCATTTCCGCATCTTGCGCGTGCGCGTCGGCAAAGTACGCCTTGATCGCCTTGCTTTCTTGTTCTGTCGGAGCTGGCGCCGCCCAAGACTTGAGTGACGCTGCGGCGCGATCCTTATCCTCGGCAAGAGCCTGAACCTGCGGCACAGAGGACTTCTCGAGATCACCATCCAGAATGTCGTTGATGCGGTTCTGTTCGGCGTCATCCAACCCCACCGGATCCACCGACTTCAGCACCGCCCCCGAGACGTAAGCATAGAGGTTGAAGTCCGCCCGCCCCGGCGCATGAATCGCCAAGGGGTCGGCACTTAACCACCGTCCCAGTTGCGGACTCAAATAGCGTTTACCAAAGTAAACCAGTCCAACCTGTACGTCCTCTTCCTTCCCGGTAAACCCGTAATCTTCTCGGAACCCATTCCACCGCGAAGGTCGATAGTCGTTCTCGCGTGCACCAAAGGGCAAGTATCCGGTTCGTTCAACTAATTCACTAGAGACTTTATCGAGCACCGTCCCCGTCGAACCCAAGTGACCACCGAGCTCCAACAAGACGTGTAACGTCGCAGCCGTGTTCGTCTTACCAAGTGCATCGGTGAGACCCGTGCCGGCAACTTGCGGCACGGTCGTCGCGGTTTCGTAATGGAGACGCGCGAGCCGCACACCGTTCGCCATCGCATACGGCACAAACGTCCTATCATCTATCGTGTACGTGCTACCCGAGTAAGCCGTGCGGTGCACCTCGAGGCTGCCGAAGAGGTACAGACTCTGTCTCTGGCTCGCCATCGAGCTGCGGTACAAGCGCTTGATCACGCGTTGGTCACTCGCATCGTAGCGATACCGGAGCTCGAAGCTGGCCGTCGCCGTCGGGACCGGATCCGTCGCTAATTGCGACTGTGACGTCGAGTCCCAACGCTGGGCGCGCACCAATCGCCCGACCTCGTCCCAGTTGTAGGCGTAGTATTGCGTGCAACCAACCCCGCTCGGGACGCATGCACCCGTCGTGTTGGGACGCACTATTGAGAGCCGCGTCATGTTGCCAGCCGCGTCGTACACGGCCGTGACGTTGCCCGAGAAGCCGCCGCTCGCCGCTTGGGTCGCGTTGCTTCCGCGCGTCAGCTGGTAGGGCTTGCCCGTGTTCTTGTGTTCCTGCGTACCGAGCGATCGATCGTAGATTCCATGCGCATCGTCGTCGGATTCCGACAAGTTGCCGAGCCAGTCGTACTCAAACCGCTGCCACACCGGGCGTTTACTGAAGCTCAACTGCGGAACGGGTTTAGCGCGTCGAATATCCCGATCTGCGTCCGCTTCCGTATTCTCCTTGTCGAATGGAGACGTCCACGTATCCGTCCCCGCCGCCGTCGAATACAAATAATCCATTCGACGCACGCGATACAAGTCTGATGCTGCCCACCCTCGCCCATCCGCGGCGGACGCGTGCATGCACAATTACGTCGTTGGAGCCCGTTCCCGCCTGCGGGTGGTCGTTCCCTTCCCAAAGCTGTGCTCGTGTTTGCTCCGCAAACACTCCGCGCAGCAGGGAGGGAAGCTAGCCTCCTTTCTAAAGCTTATCGGTTATCGCTGCCGAGACGCATTGTTGTTGGGCGACCCTACGCATCGACTACTACTTGCTGCGCGTCGTGAGGCGTACTGATGTCGCTGCACGCTACGCGTGCGCTTGGTTCTCTCTGGACCAATCGCGACGCACCTCGGACACGCTTCATCCCGAATTCGCCCATCGCATTCACTCGTCGCCTTTCTACACAATGACAATCTCGCTCTGCATAGGAACGGGCTTGTCGCACTGGACTCGCGAGGGGTGATTCC
>JBLNFG010000181.1:0-2970 GCA_050263495.1 Myxococcales bacterium
GTTTCGCTATACGTTGGGCAGTCGCTGATTGAGCAAGGTAATGAAGTCGATGACCAGTAGAGTGGCCTCGTCCGAAACCGAGCAGTCCAGCTACGGCTGCCGCATGCCGGCGCGCGAGCAGTCCGCGGCGACTCCAAGCCGTGGGAGAGGGAGCCGAATGGCCACGGTCATCGTTGCCGTGCTGATCACGCTGATGGTGCTCGGCGGGTGTCACGAATCCGAGCCCACGATGGGCAGTGAGACGCATTTCCTCAGGAGCTGTGCGGCACTCTGTCCGGAGGGTTCGGATTGTCTATGCGGCGTGTGCACGCAGAGCTGTTCGACAACGACTCAGTGCGCCAGTCTCGACGAGCACGCGAGCTGCGTTGCCACTGGCCCGCGTATCTCGGAAGGCCGCTGCGGCGAGACGACGCCCGCCACCGTGTGCGATCTCGGTTGCGTCACCGATGCCGACTGCGCGGTTCTGAGCAGCGCGTATTCATGTCAGTCGGGGTTCTGTCGAAGCAAGAACGACGCGGGCGCTTCCAACGAGAATCCGCCCACGAGCACCTCCTGCACTCCGGCGGCATTGAAGGGTCAGGACCTTCTCGTGATGGGAGACGCGCACATTGAACTGACTCAGTTCGTGAAACGTCTCGAAGAGCACGCTACGGCTGCCGGGGTGCTCCAGACGGGCGAAAGTCTACGCAGTAGCGCGTCTGCATTGACCTCATGGCTTGCGCCGTCTGCGGCTCCGCTCACGCTCGATCAACAGTATTCGGACGCGCGACAACAGGGCCGCGCACGCATCGTGATCATGGACGGGGGTGAGACCGATCTGCTCGACGCGGACTGTGGCGCCGATCTCTCCTATAGCTGCCCGGTTATCAAGAACGCCGTGACCGGTGCGCAGCAACTGTTCCGTCGCTTTGCCGACGACGGCGTTGAGCATGTCGTGTACTTCTTCTATCCGGATCCGCGAGACGAGCCCCTGCTTCAGAGACACCTCGACACCCTAAGGCCGCTTATCCGAAACGCGTGTGGCCAAGCGCCAGTCGCCTGTCATTGGCTCGATCTACGCGATGCCTTCACGGGTCATGACGACTACCTGAGCACCGCAGGCATCATCATGAGCGAAACCGGAGCGAGCGTCGCGGCAGGTCTCGTTTGGGAGCGCCTGCAGGATCGATGTCTCGTTCCGAGCGGATGAGTGCTGCAACGACTAGCCGTGAGCCGCGCTCGCGAGAGCCGCGCCAGTGAGATGGCCTGCGGCGCCCGCGTGATCGCGCGACGGGATGTTCATTTGGGAAGCAGATCCTTGATCGCGGCGTACCAGACATCTGCCATGTAGGAATAGCCCGCATCGTTCGGGTGCACGCCGTCAGCGAGTTGGTTGGTTGGCAGTTTGCTCATATCCACCATGACCACATGCTTGCCGGCGCTGGCGCGCTTCTGAACCAAGTCAGGGATCTTGCCGTTGTAAGTGTTGATGGTGCTCGCGTAATTCCCAATTGACAGCGGGGTGATGGTTGCAACCACGATCAGGGCATTGGGCGCGGCCGTGACCGTCTTGTCGATGAGCGTACCAAGGCGATCTTGCATCGTGGCCTGGCCCGATGCCGCATAGACGTCGTTGGTTCCTCCCATCAGCAACACGATATGCGGGACGGTATTGAACGCTGGGCTCGGTACGAGCCCGGCGATCTGATCGATGGTCCACCCGCTATGTCCCTCGTTGTTCTTCGGGAACGTCACATTCGAGACGGTACTCGGGCCAGCCATCACGGTGCCGGTGAACGTAATCTTCTGACTCGCTGCGACTGCCTTCTTGAAGAGTGGCACCCGGTAGCCGCCGTTATCGCTCGAGGCCATGCCATAGGTGATAGAATCACCGAGCGGCAGGATTTTGCAGGGATCGCCATTCGTTGGACAGGGGTTGAAACCGGTCGAGGTCGAGGGCTCCGTGGCCCCGCCAGTGCCGCCCGCGACCTGGGCGTCACTCCCGCCCTTGCCGACGGCGCCTCCTGCGCCGGACTTCGAACTGCCGCCAGTGCCGCCTGAAGAGCTCTTCGGTCCAGCGCTCGTGCCGCCGCTGCTATTCTTCGCGCTTGCACCACCCGTCGCGCTCTTCGAGCCAGCGCTACTGCCGCCTGTCGTGGGCTTCGATGCCTTAGTGCGCGAGTTGGTTCCGCCAGACGCCTCAGCGCCGCCGGACTCTGCAGCTTCACCACTGGCGCCTGCCTCGCTCGCGCCGCTGGTTCTTCCGCCACTTGCGGTGGTTTTGCCACTCGACTTGTTACTTCCTGAAGCCCCGCCTTCGCCCTTGATCTGGCTGTTTTCGGAGCCGCCGCGGGCGCGCGCACTGCTGGTCGACGCTGTCTGGCCGCCGCGCTCTTCGTTGCCGCTGGTGGCGTTCAGCGTTCCTCCATTGGCGACATTAGAGTCTGCCGGCGTGCCAGCGCAGCCGACGTGCATAAGTGCCACGACGGCGAGCCCAATCGCAGCACTCGAAACATTGTGACGGGAGCTGATCAAAACGTTGCTCAATCGACGAGCCATCGGATCCTCGTAATGCGCGTCGGTGACACCGCTTGGTCGCGCGCGACTCACCTTGACGTACGCCCCTACATGGCGGGAGCGACAAATCCGTCACCCCACGCAATTGCGCGTGCTGCACAGTTTTGTCGTCGTTCGACCTCGCTGCGCGGTGTCTTGAACGTCAGTTAGGCACAAAACCCGCTGGGTTTTGCGGCCGAGAGAGGCATTCGCGTTCGCTGCGTGCACGGCAGAAAGTTGCACCAATGACGTAGCGCCCGTGACGCGACAGCGATCAGCACCAGCGACTGCACCGACGACAGCGACTGCACCGACGACAACGACTGCACCGACGACAGCGATCAGCACCCGCGACGGCATTCAGCACCCGCGACGGCATTCAGCACCAGCGACGGCATTCAGCACCAGCGACGGCCTTCAGAACCCGCGACGGCA
>JBLNFG010000182.1:0-13563 GCA_050263495.1 Myxococcales bacterium
TCAGGGCTGACAGCTACCTACGTCAGTCTCCGTGCGTGGAGCTTTCGTAGTCGCGATGGACTGACCAAAAGGCCCATACGATTGCGCGGGGGCTCTGCTGGTTGTTAGCGGAAACCGCTCCAGCGGATACCGCTCAGCAGTCGCCGTTTGATGCTCGGCGCCGAAGCGCCAAAGAATTCGTAACAATGGCGCGCCAGTCGCGACAACAGTCCTCCGATATGCGCAGTCCACGCCGCGTTCCGTCCCGCTCCACCCGGCCGCCACATCTCGCAGGCACGCGACTCGGCGAGCGTCACGGCCGCGTCTCGGTAATGCGAGGACCGGCCTGGTAGCTGGCTTCAGTTTGATCGTCACGGCGGTTGGACGGGCAAGTCGTCAATTGATTCCCTCAAGCCAGCGCCTCTCGTTCATTCGCCCAGCTGAGCTTGGAGACGTGAGGAGCGAGTGACGTACTGACGCGCGATATTTGCAGCCGTATCGAGCGCGCCAGAGGCAAAGCCGATTCGCCGGAGTTCTTTCTGCGACGGCACGATCCTGAAAGCCACTGATGGCAAGTACCACATGTTCATGGGCACCTGGTCGGGGTCGATCGGGTTCAATCCGGAAGGACAGGCTGACGCGTATCACGCGATCAGTGAGCAAGCTTCGAGCGCTCGACAAAAGTGACTGCAGCCTTTCGATTAATGCCAAAAGTCAGAATGCCTCGACAATAGCTAGACGGGCATTCTCTCTGCCGAACAGGACACGTGCTCTTGGTCAATCTGATAGGCCCGCGACCAGCCCCCTTCTCCTGCGAGCCACTCGAAGCTTGTTCCCATCCCCGACCCTCAACCCTCCTGATGAACGTCCCGCCGTCTCTCCGATTGCTCACGGAGGATTACCTCTAGCCTAGGCTGCGCCTAAAAGGGGTGCTGCTGCTCGCGTTCTGTTCTCGTGTGTCGCGTTAGCGATGCACTCGATGTCTGTCGCCATCCAAACTTGCCGGGTTGACCGGTGCATGGAGTATCCATGAGATTTCGATTACTAGGTGCAAGGCAGATCCGAACGTCAAGGTCCGGACGACGACCGCGTTCGAGCGTAGTTGGTATTGCTTTTTTGACGATCTCGCACCTGGCCAATGGACAGGCGGTGTCGCTGCCGTTTTCGGACATTCTGTTCGTAGAGCGCGGGATCATCGGCGGCAGCGAGTACAACGGCTTTCACTTTTGTGACGAGTATTTCGGACACAACGGACGCACCGGCGGCGGGCTGTTCCTGCTCAAGAATTTCCAATCGAAGGATCGTCAAAAGGTCGACATCGTGGCGGGACTCAAGGTCCCGAACGGCAAGACCAACGCGGGGCAGTCGCTGAGCAGTGGCACCTTCTTGTCCCCAGACCTTTCCTACGACGGAAAGACGGTCGTCTTTGCCTGGTCCTCAGGGGGCAGCGACAAGTGGACGGCCAAGAATCGCTTTCATCTCTTCAAGGTCAACATCGATGGCACGAATCTCGTGCAGTTAACGGACGGCGATTTCGACGACATGCACGCAGCGTGGATGCCCAACGATCGGATCGCCTTCATTTCGACCCGACGTGGTGGTTACGGACGCTGTCACGGTCGGCCCGTACCGACCTACACGCTGCACTCGATGAAGTCCGACGGAACGGACATTGTCAGACTGAGCGAACACGAGACCAACGAATTCCACCCTTCGATCGCCAACGACGGACGGATCGTCTACATGCGCTGGGACTACATCGATCGCGACGCCCTGGCGGCGCATCACATTTGGTTCTGCAATCCCGACGGCACCAATCCCCGATCCTGGGGCGGGAATTACTCCTTTCCGTTGGACACCATGACGGGTGGTGGTCCGTGGACGGATGGGCGCAAGGACGGCAAACGCCCGCAGAGTGAGTTCTATCCAAGGGCCATCCCAGGATCTTCGACCAAGTTCGTGTTCGTCGCAGGCCCGCACCACGGCGAGGCCTACGGAACGCTGATGATTCGCGACTTCGCGAAGGTGGATGACAATCGCATGGGGCAGTTGACCAAGCTGACCCCAGACGTGGGAATGCCTGAGACCGCCGAAAATGGATCGCTGACGTACGGTCCCGCCTGGCCCATTTCCGAAACCCTCTATTTAACGAGCTACAACAACACGCTGGTGCTCCTCGACGCCGCGGCGCAGCCGGTCAAGCGAACCCAATTCTATCAAACGAGTAACAACGCGCTTCGCCCAATCTATCCCATTCCCGTAGCACCCCGAACGCGACCGCCCGTGATCGCCGAGACCACGTACCAAGGGATGCGTTGGTTTCCAACTGCCCCGGTCAGCACGGTACAGATCGCGAACGTGTACGTCACCGATGCTTACGGTAAGCTCCCAGACGGGGTCAAGATCAAGTCCCTGCGCGTCGTGCAGGTTCTTTCGAAGACCACGCCGAATGCCAATGAGCCCAGGCTCGGATACAGCTCGCAGAACGTCGCCAAGCTCTCCCTGGGTACCGTCCCCGTCGAGGAAGACGGCAGCGTGTTTTTCGAGGGGCCCATTGGCAAATTGATCCTGTTCCAGCTGCTCGACGAAAAGGGCATGGCGGTTCAGTCGATGCGTAGCGCCACCTACCTGCATCCCGGCGAGAACATGACCTGCACGGGCTGCCACGAGGACAAGATGGCGGCGCCTCCGGCGGGTGGCACACCCAGCGCATCCAAGCGCGCCGCATCGAAGATGGAGCCTGAGTTGGGTCGGATCGAACCCATCAACTACGCTCGTTATGTCGTGCCCGTCTTGAAGAAGTGCTTCTCTTGCCACCAAGGCAAGAACGGAGCACCGACGAATACCGCGTACAGTGCCATGCAACCCTATGCCTTCTGGTTCGCTGGCGACGCGAATGGCAATCTGGAAGCTGTGCACGGCGGCTCGCGCAGCAAGCCGGGGATGATCGGTGCTCGGAACTCGCGCATGGGCAAGGCCTTGCTCAATTCCACGCATCAGCAGGCGCTGGCAGACGGAAAATTCACGGAAACGGACCGACGAACGTTGACCCAGTGGCTCGATCTCGGCTCCGACGAGTTGGGTTCGTTCGATAATGCAGCCGCGCAACGCCGGGGTGAGGTGGTTTGGCCAACGTTGGATCTCGACAAGAACGATCCACAAGGTCTTACCTACAAACCCGAGAGCAAATACGTACCCGCGGGAGGCACCACCAGTTCTGGCGGCAACACGGCGAACGGCGGCGCCGTTGCCAATGGCGGACAGTCGGGATCTGGCAGCCAGCCCAAGTCCGCCGTTGGAGGCGGCGGAAGCAATCCCAACACGGCCAAGGGCAGCGCCGTTGCCAATGGCGGACAATCGGGATCTGGCAGTCAACCCAAGTCCGCCGTTGGAGGCGGTGGAAGCAATCCCAACACGGGAAAGGGCGGCGCAGTTGCCAGTGGCGGAAGTTCCAAGGCAAGCCAAGCAACTTCTGTCGGCGGACTAGGACTCGTAGGCAGCACCAGTAAGGGCGGCGCGTCGACCGATGCTGGAAATTCGGGGCCCGGTGACACACGGATCGGGGCAGCGATCGGAAGCGGATCCAGCTCAGGTTGTGCGTGCCGCGCAGGCGCGAATAGGGGCGGTTCGGTAGGGCCCTGGGCCCTGCTCATGGCCGGCCTCGCCCTCCTGCGTCGAGGACGTCGCAAGTGACCCGACGAAGTATCCAGGCCCAAGCGTGCGCATCAGGCAAACGTCTGCTGCGAGGTACCCACTTCGGAGTGCAAACGACCGGAAAACTCCTCCCGCGAGGTACCCAATCTGGAGCGCGCACGCTAGGTAAACGCCCGTCAGTCTGGGCTATGTTTCTGCTGCCGTGCTTGATCCTCTTGTGGCTCACAACGTCCGTTCGAGCGCAATCGTCGTCGAGTGACAGCCCCAACTACCGATCGCCCATCGACGTTGCATATTCATCGGACGGCTCCTTGCTCGCCGTTGCGGATCGGACCCTGCCAGGACTTGTGCTCGTCGATCCCAGCGACGCCTCCATCGTTCGAGAGGTGAAGCTCGCGGGCGACCCGTACCATGTCATTTGGAATGACGGTAAGGTGCTGGTAGCCGAAGGTGCAAACGGCACCGTTGCGGAAGTGGATCCCACCACGGGAGAGGTGCTGCGACGGATCAAGATCGGGCTTGTTGCCAAAGGGCTCGCGACTACTCCGGATGGACGACTATTGACCTGCGATCGAGCGCGGAACCGGCTCGTTATCTCGAAGCTGGACACAGGGGCCGTGGAGTCGACCCTGGAGGTAGGTCGCGAACCTGGCACGGTCGCGGTCACTGGAGACGGGCAATACGCCGTCGTTGGTAACAAGCTACCGCGCGCCGGTAATCGATGGACTGGACGTGCCGCTGCCGAGGTGAGCGTCGTCACTTTGGCAAACCAAGAGGTACGCCCGGTTCTACTCGCCGAAGGCTCGACCATGGTCCGCCACGTGATCTTGTCTCCTGACGGACGTTGGGCATACGTGACTCACCAGTCGCCACGTGGCGGCTTGCCTGTGACTCAACTCGACAACGGCTGGGTCATGACCAACGCCCTTAGCATTGTCGACGTCCCGGCAGCCACGCTTTATGCGAATTTCATCTTCGACAGTCGTGGTTCCGGCGCGGCGACTCCTTGGGGTGCAGCCATTAACAGCGACGGTACGAAGCTATACGTTACGCTCGCTGGCGTTCGCGAAGTCGCGTCGGTGGACTTGTCCGCACTACACAAGAGGCTGGCCGGCTATACCCAAAAACAGCGGGTAGACGATCTCCTGCTCAACTTGAGTGATCTGCACGGTGACGGAACCATCAAGCGCTCTGCCCTGACGAGTGTGGAAGGAACCCGCGGAATAGCACTGAGCGCGGACAACCGGACCTTGGCGGTGGCAGCCTATTTCTCCGGAAAGGTTCTCCTGCTCTCTGCAAATGACCTGTCCGTCGCCAAGACCATCTCCCTACCGAACCAACCGGCAGAGAACCAAATCCGCATGGGTGAGCGTTATTACCATAGCGCGATCAACTGCTATCAGACCTGGCTCAGCTGCTCGAGTTGCCACGACGAGGGCCGCCCCGACTCCTTGAACTGGGATCTGCAGAATGATGGTACGGGTAATCCCAAGCAGACCAAATCGCACATATTTTCGAGCGAAACAGCACCCACCAATGTCAGCGGTTGCCGCGAGAATGCGCTGGTTTCCTCTCGAGCTGGGTACCAGTTCATCGAGTTCCAGGCGGCGCCCGAGGATCGGGTACAAGCAACCTACGCGTTTATCAAATCCCTGCAGCCGGAGCCCAGTCCCTTCCTAGGTGCCGACGGCAAGCTCACGCCCGACGCACTGGAAGGCAAGAAGCTGTTCGATGGATCTGCGGAATGCTCCAGCTGCCACCAGGGGCCATATTTCACCGACACTTCCAAGCACGACGTGGGTACGCGCCGCTCGGGCACCGAAGGCCCCGACAATAATCCCACCTGGGACACTGCAGGGTACGACACACCAACTCTGA
Source organism: Myxococcales bacterium (assembly GCA_050263495.1). GTDB lineage: Bacteria > Myxococcota_A > Polyangia > Polyangiales > Polyangiaceae > FEN-1139. The sequence goes on from JBLNFG010000182.1 coordinate 5,512, forward strand.
TCGAAGTCTGGCGCACGGCACCCTATCTGCATCTGGGCACCGCGCTTACGGTCAAAGACGTGCTGACGACCGAGAACAAGAACGGCAACACCCACGGTAAGACTGCCCACTTGAGCTCGGAACAGATCGATCAACTGGCGGCCTACGTGCTGCAGATCGGGCCGACTCGCGAGGGATCCACTGCTTCCAACGGCGGCGCGGCGCCCTTCGATACCGAAACTGGTATTCCCGCTTCGTTTGGCGGTACCACTGGTAATTCGTCCGGCGGTCCCAACCGCAATTCCTTTGGCGGTTCGAGTGGCAATCCGAGTCCCGACGACAGTACGAGTCTGGGCGGAGCAACTACGAACAGCGCTCCACTGGGAACTGAAACCGCGGGCGACTCAGAACCCAAGCCAAGCTCCTGCGTGTGTTCACTCGGTTCGAGTTCGGCGTCAGGACGACTGCTGTTTCCTGCCGCACTAACGCTCGCTGGTCTCGCCCTTTGGGCGCGCAGAACCGGAAAAAGGCGAGTGTGATCAGAACCATGGTGACGTGGCTTGGGCAGCTGAGACGCACTGCGCTCGCGGTCACAGTACTTCTAGCGACTCTGGCCCCGAATGCTGCGCGAGCCGCGTCCGGTGATGCTGGCGAGGAGGGCGTCGAAGCCGGCGGGGAGGCGCATCGGTCGACACCGGACGTTCCCCCGTCCTCGGCTGCAGCAGCTCCTGCGCCAAATTCTGCAGCGGCGGCCTCCCCACAAGCCGCGCCCAAGGCTCCACCAACGGCTCCGCGCACTGATGCGGCCTTGTCGGTGCACGCCACATGGAACGACCGCCTCGTACTCGAGAGTGAGGACAAACGCTTTCGGTTGCAGCCGATCGGCATCCTGCAGAGCCTCTTCACGCTTCCCATCAATGCTGCCGGTGAGCGCTTCTATGAAGGCACGGGGTTTACCTTGCGGCGCGCAGCGTTTGGATTCGACGCGTGCCTGTTCGGTTCCGTGCGCACCTTCTTTCTTGCCAATATCGCTTCGGGGTCCCTGACGCTCTGGGACTTTTTTACCGATCTCGACTTCTTCGACGGTCACGCCGTACTGCGAGTTGGCCGTTTTCGCCCCTGGTTGGGAAGGCAGCGCCTCTTGGCCGGTGATCGCTACCAGATGACTCAGTTGCCAGCGGCCTTGACGGATCTGCTCGAGATCGGAGACGGGCGTGACCTAGGTGCGGGCGTCTTCGGCTTGCTTGCGAGCCGAACGCTGGAGTACAACGTGGGCGTCTGGAATGGCGAGCAGCGATACTCCGTTGATTCGGTCAACGGCTTTCTACCTTCATCGAACCTACGCAATCGCGGCAACACGGATTTCGAATTCGGAGCGCGCCTCGTCTATCACCCCTTCGGATTCTTGCCGGCAATCGACGAGTCCGATTTGGAGATCTCACGCACACCCAAGCTTTCCACTGGCGTCGCCGCCCTACTGGCGAAGCGGCACGACGTGCGCGCTCCCACCGCGAGCTTCGTCTACGTCGATGATCGTGTGCTCAAGGCGGGGGCTGAGCTCGCGTTTCGCTGGCAGGGCTTCTCACTCGAAGCAGAAGCGTTCGTGCGCAAGGGATGGTTACTTCCAGAAGCCAAGCCGGAGATCAAGAAGCAATACGACGAACTTGGCTTGGGTGCGATCGGCAAGAGTGCGTACGTGCAGTCTGGCTACTTCATCACCAAGCGGTTGGAACTAACCGGTCGTTTCGATTACGTGGACATCGAGCCGACGAAGCCGGGGCATATCTTGCGTCCCGCTGGCGGCCTCAACCTGTTCGTGCACCGGTACAATTTCCTGGTCCAACTCATGTACCGCGCGAATATCGGACGCAACTTCGCCAATGACATCGACTTCTGGCGTTCGCTGCGACCCAATGACCGCACCGATATCTACGTCGGGGACCGTCCTATTTCGCGGACGACGCACGACGTCTACCTCATGCTCCAAACAAGCCTCTGAATGCACTTTGTCATCAGCTACCGAAACGCGCTATCCCGACAACCCGCTGCTGAGAGCCAGTGCTGCGGTGTCATCACGACCTTGGAAGGTTCCTCATGGAAAACGATGTATCCCAGGCGCAACGAGTGTCACCCCAAGCGCGGTTGGAGCGCTCACCGAAGAGCTCCGTTGCGATTTCTACGCTCGAGTCTGAAGTCGGCGTCGAATCCTTCTTGACGGCGGAGTCGGCTCCGAACCTCGATCTGGCGGCGAGCTGGAAGACGCTCGAGTCTGCCTACCACGGCGCCCTGCGAGATGCGGGGCTAGATCTCGGGACTGAGGTCTTCATGCGCTTGCACGTTAGCGATGCGCTCAATCAAATCCCCCTGCTTCGCGATCGAATCCCTCAGCGTCGCGATCGAGGGCTGATCACTCTCATCGGACAATCACCGCTCCAGAGCAACAAAATCGCGCTTGAGGCCTATCACGTGAAGTGTCGTGGCACCTGTCGTCGTCGCTTGTTAGCCGAGGGCCAGTTGGAGGTCGAACACGGTCAGTATCGGACGGTTTGGGGCTCCTTTCATTCGCGCGCCACTGGCTCCGCAGCCTTACAGACCGCAGAGCTACTACGGCAGCTCGAGCGTGTCGCGGCGAGTCAAGGGGGCTCCCTGTATGACAACTTGCTGCGGACCTGGTTCTTTGTTCGCGACATCGATACCAACTATTCGGGGCTGGTCGAGGCGCGTCGTGAGCTGTTCGAGCGCTGTGGAATGACAGCGGCCAGCCACTACGTGTCGAGCACTGGGATTGCAGGAGAGATGCAGCAAGCGCATGAACTCGTTGCGCTGGATGCGCTGCTCGAATTTGGGCTTGCCGAAGGGCAGATTCGGTTCATGACGGCAGGAAGCCACCTTTGCCCGTCGCACCAATATGGGGTTACTTTCGAACGCGGAACGCGCCTAACCTACGGCGATCGCAGTCACTTCCATATCTCCGGGACGGCAAGCATCGACCGAGCGGGACACATCCTGCATCCTGGCGATCTCGATCGGCAAGTGGAGCGCACCCTGGAAAATATCGAAGTGCTACTGGCGAATGAGGGCGCTCATCTGTCGGATCTCAAGCAGGCGGTGGTGTATCTCCGTGACCCGAGTGACGGAGCGCGTGTGCGAACCCTACTCGCGTCACTCCTGCCCCAATCCGTGCCATTGATCATCGTAGAGGGGCGGGTTTGTCGGCCAGGCTGGCTCGTGGAGATCGAAGGCATTGCGGGAACGACGTCCGGAGACGCTCGCTTCGCAGACTACTTCCAGGGCTCCTCGGAAGGGCAGTGACCGTAAACTTCGTACTCATCGAACTCTTGAAACGGTCCACGCGTCGAGCAGCTCACGCAACCCCGACTCTTGGTTGGACTTGGCTCACTACCTGTCATTTGCGAACAGTTCACACCTCGGGAGTTGATTTCCATTTTTTGTCTGTGCGTCGCGGTCACGTCGAGTTGCGGACTCGGCGTGCGTCGCATGTAACCGTGAGATATCATCGGGCGCGGGCGCAAGCCGACCACCGTCATTGTCCGAGGTCGGGTTCGATGGGCATAGGAATACCCGCTGGAGTGCGTTGCGTCGGGTTCGGTGTTAATTGAGAGCTTCGGAACTGTGGTTTGGTCGAAACTTGCACTGTGGCTATCGTAGCGAGTGGTGGATGACTAGTTACCAGGGTAGCGAGCAGCGCGTCGTTCGCATTAGTTGATCACAATTGATCTTTTTATGACGACTCGCAGGGGGGAGCGTCACTGCACTCACGTGGATACAAGAGTGACCCTCGAACAGCCGCCCGTTAGCCGTGGAGCCGTTATGCACAAGCAATCGTTGAACCGAGTCGTTACTTGCCTCATCGCGACGGCGCCGATGGTTCTTGCGTGTGCGAGCAGTGACGCGGATGCGCCGGTCGCACCGGCTTCGAACGGCGGCACTGAGAGTGGCACCGGCGGAGCAACCGTCGCGCGATCAAGTAGCCGTGGCACACAGGCAACAGGCGGTGTGAACTCCAGCAGTGAAGCTCCTGCGGCGACTGGCGGCAAGGCGGTTGGCGGCTCCACCAGCCGTGCTACCGGGGGCAGCGCCGCTCAGACCGAGACTGAGACTGCGGCGGGTGGATCCACTGCTGAGACGAGTCGTCGCACGAGTAAGGTCACCAGTCCAGGGACGGGCGGCAAGGCAACTGGCGGTGCGCCAAGTGTCGGAGGGAAGAGCGCGAGCGGTGGCACCGCACCGAAAACCAACGTGAGCGGAGCTGGTGGCAACGCGACAGGCGGTACTTCGGGGGACACGGGTGACGTAGTCAAGAGTCCCGGCTGTGGAAAGGCCGCGCCGTACGCTGGCCAGCAGACGAAGACGCTCAACGTCGCAGGAACGAACCGCAGCTACATCGTCCGCTTGCCGGACAAGTACGACGCGAATCATCCGTATCGCTTGATCCTGTCCATTCACTGTCTCAATGGTACGGCCAGTGGCGTTGCGAGTGGCTCGTCCGGTGCGAATTACGAGTTCTATGGCCTCTGGAAACTAGCGGCGGGTAGCACCATCTTCGTAGCACCGCAGGGGATCAATAACTCGTGGCCGAGCGGAAATGTCCCATTCCTGAAGGCTTTGATCAGCGAACTAGAGAATAACCTTTGCATCGATACCTCTCGGGTCTTCGCCGAAGGGTTCAGCATGGGCGGTTCCATGTCCTATGCCCTCGCTTGCGAGATCCCGGACATGGTTCGTGGAGTGGCGGTCCATTCGGGTGGGCCAATGAGCGGCTGCACCAAGAAAAACAAGCCCGTTGCCTACTTCATGACGCATGGGACGAAGGACAGCGTATGCACGTACCCCGGGTATGGCGTCCCGCAGATAGCGGATTTCGCGTCCATCAATGGCTGCCAGGCTATCGATATCCCGAGCACGCTCAAGCCGACGGACAGTTCGGGCATGACTCCCGTATGCGCCGACTACCAGGGGTGTCAGGCTGGCTTCCCTGCACGAGCCTGCGTCTTCGTCGGCGATCACACGCCTTCGCCAGGCGGCGAAGCAAAAACGTGGGTACCAGCGGAAACCTGGAAGTTCATCACGCAGTTCTAGGCTCTTAGACCCCCCCACTACCTGATCGCTGACGGCTGATATCTGAGAATCTGCCCAATTCTAGCGAGGAAATAGTGCAACTGTGGCGTGGGTGGGTCCGATGAGCAGCGGAAATGGCGTAGGAAGAGCGGAAGCTCGGACACGCCTGACCACTGCAAATCCTTTCGCTCCTCCGCCCTTGCTATGCAATCCGAATCAGGGGGATGCCTCAGGGCTGATACCTGATAGCCTGTTTGGCTCTGGCTCCATCAGGCTAAGGATTGACTAGACTAGTGCGGTCCATTCTCGTTCTCGGGATCTCGGTCGTCGGTTGCTGCGGCGTACTCGACGCAGGCTGGGACGTTCCGAAAGGCGTATTGCCCGTCGATCAGCGCAACCCGGTCGTACTCTGCAACGATGGGGCCTACGACGACTGGCAGGGCGAGTACGCGCTGCTCTTTGCCAACAGTGGCGGCCCCAATCTGGCGGGCATTGTCATCAACGACGGTTGGCCCTGGACGAATCTCGACGAGAACATTGCTGGCTGGCGACAAATGGTTGCTGCTGCGCGGCAGAGTGGGTTGAGCAACCTTCCTGATCCGATTACTAGCAGCGGGCCGGTACTCGTGCGTCCTGACGACGGAAACATCGATTCGACCATCCCTAATCGCTCCGAGGGTGCGCGGTTCATCATCGACGCATCAAGGCGATGGTGGCAGCCTTCGCGGCCGCTCGTGGTGATCACAGGTGGACGACTAACAGACGTTGCGGACGCCTACCTGATGGACCCAACGTTACCCGAGAGAATCGTCGTGGTGGCATCGCTCGGAACTGCCAACGACAGTGGTGGAGAGATGGGTCTCCCTAACGGGCAACTGGACAGTTGGTCCGATATCATTGTCGCGCAGAAATTCCGTTACGTGCAAGTCAGCTCCTACTACGACGCGCTGACCGATGTTCCGGAGAACTTGCTGAGTCAGCTACCCGATAACGCATTCACCTCATGGATTGCATCCAAGCAGCCCGGAGTTGCCTATGCGTACGACCAGGTAGGGTATCAAGTCGTGGCAATGCCGGAACTCGTGTCTAAAGCGAGGAAGGTGGTCCAGCGAGGCGAAAGCACCGAAAAGGTACCGCTGCTCGTGAACGATGCGGAGGGTACGGCCATGGTCGTGTCGGACGTGTCTCATGCGCTTGCGACCGCAAAGTTTTGGGAGCTCTTGCTGGATCCGGCCACCTTTCGCTAGACCGGTGTCGACGAGTCACGCAGGACTCAATTGCCTGGCCGAAACAGAGCGACGCCTTCGGTGGCCTTGGAAGAAAGTGCCCATTGATGGCTATCGATCAGGGTCAAGGTTGAAGTCAGCGTCCCTCGCGTGACTGCTGATTCGGCCGAACGGAGCCAGGGCGGCATCGGGAAGCACGTTTCCGTGACAATCTTCGTCCGCGCACGACAACTAGACAATCAGAGCACATGCGCAACTCTTCGATCCGGTTGGAGCACGCAGCTACGTCGATTCTCTTGGCACTGAGTGCTGCTTGCTCAACGAACCATCCAGACGCCAGCACCGCTACTGCAACGGGCGGGCAAGGTGGCTCGACGACTACACCAGCGCCCCAAGGCGGGCGCGCTCCAACCAGTTCGAGCTGGAATGCCGAGAACTGCCCAGCGGGAACTGGAGTTCCCACCGGCGAATGCAACGCGGCCACGAGCATCGAGAATCCAGAGATTTGTCGCTACGGTGCCAGCCAGTGTGCTTGCCAGGCTCAACAAGTATCCGCCGCGTGGGTGTGCGGTACCTGTCCGGCAACGGTCGCCGCAGGGGACGAGTGCGCCGTTACCGGCATGACTTGCGATGGCTGCACGTGCCTGCCTGCTTGGTTGCCCGGTGGTAAACGCGCATGGACGTTCAGTTGTGATTCCGACGCGGGTGGCGCGGGGAGCATCGAAGGTGGCACCGGCGCGGGTGGGAGTTCTAGTTTGGGCGGCTCACGAGCGCTCGGTGGCTCTAAGGGATCTGGTGACGCAACGGTAGTTGGTGGATCGGGCTCGGGTGGATCGAGCGCGGGTGGCTCCAAGGCGACCGGTGGATCGAGCGCGGGTGGCTCTAAGGCAACGGGTGGCTCGAGCGCGGGTGGTCGCCCAGCGGCTGGCGGAGCGCCAACCTGCGACGAAAGTAACATCGGGACGAGCGCCAACACGCTCGGTGTCGACGTGGGTTCCGCTCAGCTGTCCGTACCCAAGGAGATTTTCGGTGTATTGATGGAAATCTTGGGGAAGGACATCAACGGGGGGATCTATGTCGGCAAGAACTCCAGCATTCCGAACACGAACGGAATTCGTAACGACATCATCGCGGGCTTCAAGGAGGCGGGCGTCGGTGCGATAGAGTGGCCAGGCGGCTGTGCAGCGAACGGCTACAACTGGGAGAAGAACACCAACCCATCCGACACGATGGGGACCGACGGCTTCATGGATTTCGCGCTCGCGGTAGGTGCCGAGCCCGTTCTCGTGGGGCGACCCAAGCCCGAGTTTGCCGCCTCGAACAAGAAGTGGATCGACTACGTCAATAACAATCCCAATCACCCGGACTGGGCGGTCGAGTACTTCAAGATCGGCAATGAGGTCTGGGGCTGCGGAGGAGATCTGGGGACGAACGTGGCCACGTACGAGACCTGGTACAACGAGCACTACCCGTTGCTCAAGACCCCAGTGAACGGCAAGAGCTTGTTCTTGGTAGGCGCTACCGGCGGGATCTGGACCGTCAGTCCCAATACGTCAAACTGGCTCACGACCATGCTGTCGCCGGGGCACCTCGCGGACAAGATTCAGGGCATCGAAATCCACGACTACATCTATTACCCGGACAGCTATCCCTGCGTCGGTTTCAATGAGAACCAGTACTATGACGTCATCTGGCGCGCCAACGAAGGCCAAATGGGCCCACGCGTTAAGGACGTGAGAACCATCCTCGACAAATACGATCCGGACAA
>JBLNFG010000183.1:0-9590 GCA_050263495.1 Myxococcales bacterium
AAACAAACAGACCCTGGAGCAGATGGTCGCCCTCGTGCAGTCACGCCTAAGTTCAGAAGGAAGTCCTGCGTCTCCCTGCGACACGTCAGAGCTTGCGAGCTACACGAAGAACTTCTTGGCTTTCGGACATGCCCCTTGCGTCGTGGCGGTGGTCTTTCGCGCGACCAACGTGCTTCGGTGTGCTGTCTCTCCGCAAGCCGCGCTCGACGAGCTTTCGAGTGTGCGCGAAGGATTGTGTTCTGCCTCGGCCTTCATTATGCAGCTCTTGCTTGCGGCACACGCCGAGGGGTTAGGCGCGTGTTGGATGACGGGGCCATGCATCGCTGAGCAAGAATTGCTCGCACTGCTGGAGATCCCACAAGGGTGGCGGCTGGCAGGGCTGGTGCCCCTTGGGCACGTGCAATCACGTTCCGTGGCTCCGCGCAGACGGCGAGTGGACCAGTTGCGTCTCCAGGAACCGGCTCACGCCGAGGTGCGGCATGACGCGGTATCGATCAGTTCAAGTCAGCCAGGAGGAAGCGGATGCGCTTCGAGCTAGTCGATCGAATCGATGAATTGAAGAAGGGCTCGTACGCGATCGGCGTCAAGTGCATCAGTCTGGCCGACGATGTGTTCGAGCACCATTTCCCGAGCCATCCAGTGTACCCGGGTTCGCTGTTGATCGAATCGATGGCCCAACTCGGGGGGGCGTTACTCGAACTCAGTCTCCGCGACACGTTAACGTTCTGTCCGCGCTGTGTCCTCTCCATGGTCAAGGCAAAGTTCCGTGAGATGGTCAAGCCTGGGGACGCTCTGCAGCTGCGTGCGGACGTGCTTTCCATTCACGAACAGGCGGCACAGGTACGATGCGTGGGAACCTGCAACGCTGCGCCGCGTTGCGAGGCGGAGCTAACTTACGTGATCCTGCACATCGACGATCCGGCACTCCAAGCTTCGCGAGATCGTTTCCTTGACGTTGTCACGAGGCAAACCCGCTATGTCGAATAGTGACGGTCTGTCGAGTAATTGCCGTCTTGCCCGGTTGCGTACGCGACGTGGTCGGCAAGGGGGCGTGTTTGCGACGCACAAACCAACAAACGATTCGACTTCCGCGCACTCGGCGCCGACCGACAATTGCGGCGAGGAGACGTCCCTGTGACGTGCGGCGTGAAGCCGCTTCGTGCGGTGGTAACCGGGTACGGCGTTCATGCGGCCGTCGATCGTATCGAAGAGGCGTTCGAACTGTTCGAGCGTGGAGAAACTCGGTTAGCCGAGCAAGAGTTGCCGCGCGAGGCGGGAGGGGTTGGCTGTCTCGGAGCTGGCTGCTCGAGCGAGCCGCCCCTTGCGTACCTGCCGCAACGCAAATGGATCAAGTACATGGGGCCGCAGACGCAGTATGCGGTTTGGGCCGCGGGAAAGGCGTTGGAACACGCCGGCCTATGGAGCGCCCGAGCGACTACGGAAGCGGTCGCAGAACGAGCTGCGTTGGGCTTGTTTCTGGCGAGCGGCCCCATCGCCTTCGAGTTGTCCGACGTAGTGCCTGGGCTTAATGCGTCCCTGGATGCGGAGGGCGAACTGGACTTCGGCCTGATGGGGACTGCGGGGCTGCGAAGCACGTCTCCAATGATGCCTTTTCACACGCTGCTCAACATGCCGATCGGTCTAACGTCGATGGTGTTTGGGATCCAGGGTGCAAACGCGATCTATTACCCCGACTGCGAGCAGGCGCTCTTTGCCTTGTCGGCTGCTACTCGATCGATTGAGCACGGTCGATCATTGGGCGCACTGGTGGGCGGCACCGCACACTTGAGAAGCCTGATGCCCCTCGTTTCATACCGTCGACGCGGGTGGCTAGCAGACAGTCAGCGGAGCGCTCAGCCCTTTAGCGTTGACCATCGCGGTTGGGGGATTGCCGATGGATCCGGGATGTTGGTGCTCGAAAGCGAGGCGCGCGCGCTCGGTCGAGGGGCGGAGATCCACGCTCGGCTCGAAGTCGACGCGATGCCGTCAGACACCGAGACGCTGGGTGTACGGTACCTGGCCGAAGCTCGACGGCCCGATCTGTTCGTAGTGACGGGAACACTGGACGAGGCCCAGGAGGCCGAGGCTTTGACCCTTGCCGACGCAATGCCTTGTTTGAGTCTCGATGGGGTCATGGGGTACTCTGGATCCGCGTCACTAGCGCAAAGCTTGGCGGCTGCCTGCTGTCTCCTAAAGTCTCCGTCGCTCATTCGTCGAGGCACTTGGTTGCAGCACGGGACCATTGAGGTTCTTTTCGCCTTTCCTGGAGCGCGATCGGGACGCTGGGGCAGGGTGCGCGTGGAGAAGACATCGTGAGGCGCGTCGTGGTTACCGGGTTTGGCGTGGTCTCGCCGATAGGCAATGGCGGAAGTGCCTTCTTTCGCGGTTTGACGGAGAGCCGTTCGGGAATTGCCGAGATCACCGGGTTTGACGCTCGCAGCTTTCCCACACGCATTGCGGCTGAGGTCGTCGATCCATTGTCCTCGATCGAGGACTACAAAGGAGCATGGGAAGCCGCGCTCAAGCGAGATCGCAAGAGTCGGTTCGGGCTGATTGCCGCGAGAGAAGCCTACCGTTCTTCGTTTGGGGGCGCGCGCGTACTTCCGTACGACCCAAGGCGAATTGGGGCTTCGATCGCCGCGGGGCTCGAGTTGTTTGACGTGCGCGATCTATTGAGGCACCTGAAGCACGGCGCGTGCGATGGAACGGACTTGTTACGTGAAGCCCTGAAACTTGATTGCCACCAGGTCGGCTCCGTGCCGGCGGACGCTGGGGCCCAAGTCATTCGGGAGGAATTCGCACTGAGGGGACCCTTTGGAGTCGTTCTTTCGGCCTGTGCAGCCGGAACCCAGGCTATCGGGGAGGCATTTCTGGCGATTCGCGATGACGTTGCGGACGCGATGTTTGCGGGCGGCTACGACTCGATGATCAACCCGCTGGGCCTTGGAGGGTTCTGCCTCCTTGAAGCCATGTCGCGCAGAAACGACCTAGGTGGCCTTGCTTCCCGCCCTTTCGATGCTTCTCGTGATGGATTCGTGCTCGGGGAAGGTGCGGCGATGTTCGTGCTGGAGGAGTATGAGTCGGCGCTCCGTCGCGGCGCCACCATTCTCGCGGAGATTGAGGGATACGGCTCTTCACTCGACGCCTATCGAGTCACGGATCCTGAGCCAGACGGGCGAGGGGCGATTGCGGCTATGGCTCAGGCCCTCGCAATGGCCAATCTGAGTCCGCGCGACATCGATTACGTGAATGCGCACGGAACTGGGACGCCTAAGAATGATCCAGTGGAGGCCCGTGCGATTCGGACCGTCCTTGGCTCAGATGTCGACCGGATTTACGTCAGCTCGACGAAGAGCCAGATTGGTCACTTGATTGGGGCTGCAGGCGCTGTAGAGTTTGCGGCTTGCCTCTATGCGCTCCGTGAAGAGCAGGTGCCCGCGACGATCACTCTAGAGCATCCAGATCCGGAATGTCGCCTGCGTCATGTTGCCAAGCAGCCGATCCAGGTGCCGGTGCGACGGGTACTGTCTAACTCGCTCGGTTTTGGCGGACAAAACGCATCAATCGTACTAGGTCAGCCGCCTATCTCGAGGCTTGGCGAACAATGACCATCAGCCCTACAACACCAGGTAGAGTTGCCCTCATCACGGGAAGTAGCGGTGGCATTGGAGCCGCCGCAGCGCAAAGATTAGCAGGTAAAGGCTACTCGTTGCTGCTCGCCTACGGCAAGAACCACACGCGAGCACAGGCCTGCACCGATGCGTGCCGGGCACTGGGCGCCGAGATCGAGCTCTGCTCGACGGAGCTTACGGATCCTGGGCAGGTCGGAACTCTCGTCGAATCCTGTTTGGGTCGCTTTGGTCGACTCGACGCTTTGGTGCATTGCGCCGGGGTGGCGCAAGAATCGCTCTTGGCCACGCTGGATGACGCGACAGTGCAACGGCTGATTGCGGTTCACGTGACCAGTTCGGTGGGGCTCGTTCGCGCGGCGATCCGTCCGATGATGCTGCAGCGTTACGGGCGAATCGTCTTGATGTCTTCGGTGGCCGCCCAGAAGCCGAGCCAGGGCGCGTCGGTGTATGCCGGATGTAAGGGCTTCGTGGAAAGCTTCGTCCGTGCCATGGCCGTCGAAGTGGGCCGCAAGGGGGTTACGGTCAATGCCGTGGCCCCAGGAATGGTGGATACGAACATGACCGCGAGCGTACGGTCGCTGGTTGGAGCGAAACTCGCAGAGCGGACGGCGGCAAAACGACTCGCAGCTCCAGACGAAATTGCCAGCGCGGTCGAGTTCCTGTGTGATAAGGATAGCGCGTACGTGAACGGGCACGTGTTGGCTGTGGACGGAGCCTATCTTGGCCCACCGTAGCGGTTCTCGTGGGGCATGAACGAGCATTAGGACGGAGCACGCTGATGTCAGGTAATACACTCGAGCAAGTAAAATCGTGTCTGGCTGAGGTGCTGGCGCTCAAGCCCAGCGAAATCGACGATGACGCCAGCTTGATCCAAGATCTCGGCGCTGATTCCTTGGATCTCGTGGAGCTCATGTTCGTGCTCGAGCGAAGCTTTGGTGTTCGGCTCACGCAAGACGATCTGCGCTTGACGCGACAACTTGGGCTGAGCGAGGACGAGATCCACGTGGAAGAGGTGCTCACGCCCGTAGCTCGCGAGCGGCTCCTGAAGCTATTCCCCGACGCGAAGGAGCTGTTGGTTGAAGGCGTCACGCGACGTCAACTCGCGACGCTGCTGACGGTGCGACAGGTGGCCAAGAACATCGAAGAGAAGCGCCAAAGTGCCGGCGCTGCCTGAGTCATGGGGCGGCAGTTCTTGCGGGCCACGCGGGTATTGCATGCGCTTGCGAGCAATCAGCGGATCGACCCGGTCTCAATCGAGGAGACAATCAGCGCCGGTCGTGAGCGCATCCTGCGATTCGCCACGACGGTTTCAGTTGGACCTAAGCTCGTCCTCTTGCACGGCGTGACTGCGCGGGGATGCCAAGATCAGCGACTCACGCAGCTGGCAAGAGCGCTTGCTCACGCCGGGGCTACGTGCTTTGTTCCGCATCTCACTGGACTTGCCAATTTCCGGGAAGATTTGGCGGATCTAATCATTGTCGAACGCGCTATTGGGCTCGCCAGGGAGCAAGCCGTAGGTTCTGTTTCCGTGTTGGGGTTCAGCCTAGGTGGAGGCTACGGCCTTGTGTGCGCAAGCCAACCCGCTCTCGCCGGAAGTATCGCTCGCATTGCGGTGGTGGGCGCTCATTATCGACTTGAGGAAGTGTGGGCCCGCATGAGTGAGCGGCTCACGGGAATGCGCGCGAAGCTGGAACAGGCAAACGCCGATGATCTTTACTGCGCGCTCTGTTGTGCGGCGCAACGCCTTGGGCCATCCCAGCTCAGCACGGAGGCCGCCGCTGAGTTGAAAGCCTTGCTTTGGGAGTATTGCGACCAGAGCGAGCTAGCACGGGTACGCAACTTCGTGCGCGAGCAGCTTTCGCCCCACTGGGGTGTCATCGCTGCCTGTCACTCGGGGGCCAATAGCGAGAAACTATCGCCAGCCGGCAGACTCCATCGGATTCAAGCCGCAGTCCGTCTACTGCACGCGCCAGATGACGGCCTCGTTCCGAAATCGCATGCCTTACGAAATTATGGAGAACTCTCGGCGCGCGCAGGTGGTCAACAGACGCTACTCTGCACGCCGTTACTCGACCATGTGAAACCCCGTCTCCTGAGCGGCTGGTGGCATGTCCCACGGCTCGTCGAGTGCTTCGCCGAGTTACTGACGCGGCGAGATTGATGGAAACGGACGTCGGATCCTTCGCTGCGTCGACGCGGCGAGACTGACGTCGAGATGGGTCGAACCGAGTTAGTGACGCGGCGAGATTGACGTCGAGATGGGTCGACGTAGAGAATTAGCGACGCGTCCCCGTTTTTTGCGATAATGAGAGCATCAATGCGCTGGACGTGATTCCGATTACGCGAGCAGACGCTCTGGTGCCGTTCTCCAGAAGTACCGGAAGGTCGCCCACTCAACTCCCGCCGCGACGCCCAGACCACCCAAGACATCCAACACGACATGTTGCTTGATGAAGAGCGTCGAGAGCGCGACCAAGCCAACACAAGGCCACAGCAAACGACCGTACCTGCGCGATTCTCGACGCAGCACGAGTGCCGACAACGCCACCGAAGAGACATGGAGGCTCGGAAACGCGCAGCTAGGCCTGTCCGCGGCATAGATGGCCCCCACGAGCGCGTCACTAAGGCTCGAACCCGCGATCGTGGGGCGGGGTACGTAGGTCGGAAACAGGACGAAGAGCAGGCAGGAGAGAAGCACGAGTGCCGTGAAGGCCACCACCGCGTGACCAAGTAGCCGCCTGTCGCGGATGACCAACGCAGGAACGAGCACGATCAGGTACGCGAGATAAAATGGCGCAACGAATTCCGAGAGGAAAGGGATGTACCGGTCTAGCGACAGCGTGAGATCCGTACAGTCCGCGATGCGTAGCCGGCGATTGACCAGTCCATAACCGCCGAAGTAAAGCAGGTACACCCACGCCGCCGCGGCTAGGCGTTCGTAGACGCGTATTTGCAGAGACGACGCCGGTTGCGGTTCCACGCTGCGTCGAAAGTAGCACATCAAACCTTGACGCGGGCTTATGCTTCGAACGTGACCACTGCCACGCTGGTGCAAATCCTACTTCCCCTCTCCGACAACGAGAGTGAGCCGCATCCACCCGCGCTGTTCATGCAAGTTCGCCAGGAGCTCGTGGCCAAATGGGGCGGGGTGACTGCCCATCTGGCCGCTCCGGCTCAGGGGGTGTGGCGCGACGAGGGGCATCTCGTCGTTGACTCGATCGTGGTAATCGAAGCTATGGTCGAAGGGTTCGACCGGCGCTGGTGGTACGACTACCGAGTGGAGCTCGAGGCTCGATTCCGTCAGCAGGAAATCGTCGTGCGCGCACTCGCGATGGAGCGTGTCTGAGCGTCATCCGGCGCTCGAGATAAGGTTGCGCATATCCCTCGCGTTACGGATGACGCGAGAGTGAGCCGCTGAGCGCTCACGTCTGACTACCTAAGCCGGGTCAGCGTGGGGTGCCTAACTCGACGTCAAGAATGGCGTACCGTTGCCGCGCCGTACAAACCCCAAAACCAATTTCCCTAAAATGGAGTTTTCTCCCCGCCGATCGCACGCTAGGGTGATGCAGTGAAGCTTCACGTTCTCGAATGCCCGCATTGCGGTGCGCCACTACCGCGGCGTGCAGCGTTGGTCCGCCTGAATTGTCCCTATTGCAAGAGCGAAGTCGTTGTCGACCGATACTCGGTCAAGGCGGCCGAGTATCGCGATCGGCTTGACGAGTACCTGTCGGAAAACACCGATCAGGTGTGGCGGTTCGAACAATGGCCGATTCGAGTTCTGTCCAAAGTGGCCGCAGGCCACAGTACGGACGTGTACTTGGCCAGAAGGGCAACTCGCATTACCGAATGCCTTATAGCAAAGGTGCTGCGCCTTGCTGAAGACGAACCGCTCTTGCAGAATGAGGAGCGCGTGCTCTCCGACCTGGCCACCTCCACGGCGAAAGGTGCACCGTACTTTACGACGTTGCTGCCGCAACGGGTGACTCGGGGGCATGTCTTCGGTCCTGCGAATGACACTCTCGCCCTGGTGTATCGCGAGGCAACGGGGTTTCGACACACTCTCGCCGACATCGCTGCGGCATACGGTAACGCCCTTGATCCGCGTCACGCGGTGTGGATTGGACGGCGCACGCTCGAGCTCCTCGATTTCGTGCATCGGTGCGGGTACGTGCACGCATCCGTCGTTCCTGCCCATATCCTGATCGATGTGCGCCAACACGGCGCGCGCTTGGTTGGCTACTCCAGCGCAGCTCGGCCCGGAACTCGCGCTGTACGTGTCGACGCAGAATATTCGGCCATCTATCCCGGTGAGATGCTGGGGCCCCGCGGCGTGCGAGCCCAGGACGACATCGCAATGTTGGCGCGGTGCCTGGGGTTGGCGATCCGTGGCCATCCGGAGAAGCCAGCCGCGCTTCTTCGGTGCCTGAGTGAGTTGTCCGACTGCGCCGCCTCGATCGACGCCTGGCAGGCTCAACGCAAAATCGCGGACGCGGCCCGCGCCAGTTTCGGCCCAGGGCGTTTCATAGAACTCGATGTTCCGTGATACGATCGAGCATTGTCGTTGAAGGAATCCTCGAATTCTCATGCTCATCAGCAATAGTCATAGGTTCTGTCAGGATCTCAGGTTTGGCTGCTGATAAGCCTGTTTGGTAAGTTAGGAGTCTCGGTCATGGGATATGGTAGCTATAGTCACGCGGCGCACGAAGCGATGCTCAAGGATCGACAGGATCTTCCGACGCAGAAGATCTTCGAGCAAACGAATTGCCACGTCCTAATGAATCCAAAGGGTGTCCGAGCACGCGAATCGCGCGATAGCGTCGAACATCCCGCGACCGTGCCAATCGTGTTTGCGCTGGACGTGACGGGTTCGATGGGGGTGATTCCGGAGCAGCTTGCGCGCCGCGAATTGCCCAATTTCATGAAGGTCTTGACGGATTGCGGTGTTGCTGACCCGCAGATTCTGTTCATGGCCGTTGGCGATGCAACGTGCGATGCCGCGGCCCTGCAGGTTGGACAATTCGAATCCACGGCTGAGTTGATGGACCAGTGGTTGCGATTCAGCTACCTAGAAGGCGGCGGTGGCGGGCAGAACAAGGAAAGCTACGAGCTTGCCCTCTACTTCATCGCTGAGCATACGGATACCGACGCATGGGTGAAGAGGAAGAAGCGTGGCTACGTCATCATGACCGGCGACGAATTACCATATCCCTCCGTTTCGCGTCATCAAGTGGAAGCCGTAATTGGTGACTCACTCGACGAAGACATCCCCGTCGAAGCCGTGATCGCAACGCTTCAGGAGAGCTATGAGCCATTCTTTTTGATCCCGGACCTCGAGCGCCGCGAGCGCTGTGAGCGAAGATGGCGTGATCTGCTCGGCGACCACGTAATCTGTCTAGAGTCCCCCGACCATACCTGCTGGGCTGCCGCCGGACTTGTCGCATTGACGGAAGGTGTCGTTTCGGATCTTCCCACACTTGCCGAGAAGCTCATCGCTCATGGTATGGACCGTAGCAAGGTTGGCGCCGTTGCCCGTGCCTTGACGCCTTACGCGGCGAGCCTCGCAAAGGATGGCGGCATGGCCACGCATGTGTACTCAAGCGCAACATCGCGTCCGTCACTCTGGAAGCGCCTATTCGGGTGAGCACTAAAGGGTATCGGCGGGCCTTTATTGTTGTGGATCTGGGCTTTGGTGACGCCGGCAAGGGGCTGCTCACCGATGCGCTGGTGAGAAGGCACGACATCCAGCTGGTGATGCGCTTCAATGGTGGCGCGCAGGCGGGACACAACGTCGTGACGGATAGCGGCCGGCATCATACCTTTTCGCAGTTTGGAAGTGGAACCTTCGTTCCCGGCGTTCGCACGCATCTGAGCCGCGACGTCGTTGTCCATCCAACGGCACTAGCCGTGGAAGCTGAAGTACTGACGCGCCAAGGGGTGACCGACGCCTTGGAACGGCTC
>JBLNFG010000184.1:0-3027 GCA_050263495.1 Myxococcales bacterium
GATCCTCGCACCAAGTACGTAGCCCCTCCAGCGGCAGCGCCAGCGATCAGGACTGCACCGAGGAGCTTCACCGCGAGCGAGCCTGAAGCGCCGGACGTAGCGGCGATTTCGGGTCCAGGTATGTTGGCGGCAATCGCCGTATCCAATCGCGTCGCTAGACGCGACAGTGAGGCCGTGTCTGGGAGATCGGCGCGAGCGTGATTGACCAGGCGGCGTAGGGCGGGAGACGCCTGGGGATCGAGCGCAATGCGCGTGGGCTGGAGTCTATCCACCATCGGGTTCTGCCAATTCTGGAGCACGGTCGCGTATGGCATTTGCCACAACGCGGCGTGCTGCATGGAGTCGCGAGTACGCCGTTTGCAGGGGGCAACCAACCACTTTTGCCACGTCCTTCATATCGAGATCCTCGATTTCATACAGCACGAACACCGTGCGCTTCTCTTCGTCGAGTTGGTCGAGAATGCCGTTGAGGAGCACGCGCAATTCGCTGTGCTCGACCGGGTTCTGCTCGTTGTATGCGTGCTCCAAGCCGGGTGGTTCGGAGGTGGGAACCTCTCGACGAACGTGCGCGCGTCGTCGATGCTCAGAAGCGAGGCGTACTGCGATGCCGTAAAGCCAGGTACGCAGACTCGACTCGCCGCGGAAGCTGTCAAGCCGACGGTGTGCCACCAGGAAGACGTCTTGGCAGACGTCTTCCAAGTCGCGCTCGCGCACGCCAAGGTGCCGAAGGGTGCGCCATAGAAATGCAGCATGTTCATCGAAGATCTGCCGAAATTCGGAACGGTGGTCAGTCAATTCGACTTGGTTCGGAGTTTCATCAACTACATTCATGGGTGGCGCGAGGGCCGCTCGATTATCGTTACAGCACGAAACAAATGCCAGTCTGCAGATAGGGGACGAAGAGGGCTCCTCGATGCAACGTCATGCTCGTACCATCGGCGCGCACGGCGTAGAACTCGTCTCGAATCAAGGAGGTTCCGAGTCCAAGGCTCAAGCGAGCGCCAACCCCTGGGGTCGGCCACCAAGTTGAATTCAGCTTGGCATATGCCGCCAATTCGCCCGTTTGTTGGCTCTTACTCACGACATAGCCGGAGCTGGTGGCTCGTTCGAGTCCAACCAACATGCCACTGCACATTCCGAGGTCGAGTGCGTGACGAGGCCGCATCAGGGCGCAAGCGCCGAGATCCGCTTGGTAAAGAGCGAAATGGGCCTGGTGGTTGCGCTCATCTGTCACTGAGTTGGTGAGGAACGCGGAAAGGCCGAGCTCAAATCCGATGGCCGCTGAGCGAAGCTCAGCGCCTACTCGCGCCCCCAATCCGAGCCCAGGTAATTGTTGATAGCTTGCTGTGCCGCCCATCGAGAGCAGTGATTCCCATCGCTTGCTGGGGGAGTGCCGCATGGGCAGGCTCATGGAGAGTGTGACTCGAGACACTAGCGGGGCGCTTGCACCAGTCTGCTTCCGCGTATCCGCCGCGCGAACCCGCTCATTTACGTCTTCTCGCGTCAAGTCCAGCATCAGGGCGATGACCAGCGGAAGACTCTTGGCAAGGTCGTCACATGCCGAAGCTAAGCTCACGATTCGCCTTTGCCCAAGCGCTTGTCCCTCCGGAGCAAATAACTCGACGGTGGCTACCCAATCTGCCTGTTCGCGAGAGTATGACACTCGGACCAAGAGTGCCGCTGGCGCATCTGGCACGAAAACCCGTCGTTGAAGTCGCTGTTCAACCGCGATGGCTAGCGTGTCCGCTGTAGGACAATGCGCTCCAGCTGGCGCTTCTTGCTCGATACGCGCTTGTGCATACTCGGCGGCGAGTGCCTGGCTGTTCGCCGTGAGCGCTAACACGCCGAGAACGCGCGGGAATCGGATGCTCATGCCAGGAGATGGAAAACTACGCGCCTACTTGGCCTGCTGGCAAGCGTTGACTCGCGGCTGAGCGTGGATTCACGATGATGAGCGCACCCCAAAATTTGCCGCGCCGGATCATAAACCCAATCCGGCTCCACCACAGACATCCAGTTTCTATTACGGCCATCGAGAATGGTACCGCAAGCACCCATTCTAGGGGTCGGCCGCTCTTCTCCAACATCATCAGGCTGCGTCTGAACACGCGAGGTGCTCATGAATCGTTACTTTGCTGCCCCAATCGCCGCATTCGCTCTTTTTGTTGCAGCGTTTGCCTGTTCATCAGGTGGCTCGGACTCGGGCGACAACAAGTCGAGCGCTGGAGCGAGCGGTAAAGGTGGTGCAGGTGGCGGGGGAGTTGCGGATGCCGGGAGTAGGTCCACCCTTGCAGGAAGCGGTAGTGTATCGCCAAGCTGCAGTGCCTACGGGTTGTCCTGCAACTCAAGTTTCGATTGTTGCTCCGGCTTGTGCGATGCGGGATCGAAGACATGCTCGGCCCTCATCAACCAGTGTCGAAGCGACGGTGCTGCCTGTTCGGTTCCTACCGACTGTTGCACGATGGTGTGCAACGCGGGATTCTGCGGTGCTACCCAGTGCACGGGAGACAACGCGGCCTGCACCGCTGATACGGAATGCTGCGGCCAGAAATGCACGGCTGGACTTTGCAGCGCGCTCAATCCGGCGTGCAAGACCGCCGGGAACCCGTGTACTGCGAATGACGGATGCTGCTCGAAACTATGCAAGGATGGTTTCTGTGCGCTCGGTGCATCGTACTGCATCCAGAATGGTGACGTATGCACGCAGGCTGTGGATTGCTGCTCGGGAACCTGCAATCGAACGGCGGACGCCAAGGTTGGAACCTGCGCGGCTCCCGTCGCGACACCTGCCAATTGCGACGGTGTCGAGGGGACCGTCTGCGGTGACTGCGGCGGATGCTGCAGCCGTCTGTGCGCACCGTACGGGCCAACTGGCGTCAAGATTTGCCAACCCGCAAGTGGCTGCCGTGTCGTTGGTGAGCTCTGTACCGAGGACAAAGATTGTTGCGGAGGTGACCCAAGCAGCGACTTGCCGGGTGCAGGACACGGAAGCTGCGACAAGTCTTCGGGCGGCATTGTCGGACGCTG
>JBLNFG010000185.1:0-5929 GCA_050263495.1 Myxococcales bacterium
GAGCTATTCGTGATTGCGCAAGTGCTCGACGGGCTCGAGTACGCGCACACCCTGACCGACTACGACGGAACGCCGCTCAATATTGTGCACCGCGACGTGTCACCGCAAAACGTGTTCGTGACGTATTCGGGACACAGCAAGCTGCTCGATTTCGGAATCGCGAAGACGCTTGAGTCGAGCCAAACCCAAGGCGGAATCGTCAAGGGCAAGGTCGCGTACATGGCGCCCGAGCAGGTGCGCACGCGCGCTTTGGATCATCGCGCCGATCTCTTCAGTGTGGGCGTGATGCTTTGGGAATGCGCCGCTGGTCGACGCATGCACACGGATGCTTCGGTATTCGACATCCTGAAGCGGGTTGGTGAAGGTGACCTCCCCAAGCTCCGCGACGTGGCACCAAACGTTCCTCCACGGCTCGAAGCCATTATCAACCGAGCTCTCGCGCTCGAGCCAAAGGACCGCTACCCCGATGCCCAGAGCTTCCGCGAAGCAATCCTGAGCCTGCCAGAACTCCGAGGAATTTCGGCACGGGACGTCGCCGTCAAACTCGACCAGCTGTTCTCTAAGGAACGCGCCGATCTGAATCGACTCATCCACGAGGCAATGTCCGGTGCGGAAGAGCTCGATCTACCGTCCTCCACCGCCTCTACCGATCCGGCTTGGACCGGTGCTCACGGTGCACCGCCCGAGAGCGAAGCTCCGAGTAACCACGCCCGGAATAACCAGACCCAGCCGAACACACTTCCCATTATCGCGAACACGGTCGCGTCGTCGTCGCCCGCAACGACCGCTGCGTCCACGGTCCCAGCGTTGGTTGCCGTACGCACGTGGCGTAAGTCAGCGTGGTTCGCTGGAGCGGCGCTAGTGGTCCTGCTAGTTGGAATCGCGAGTTTCGTTTCAACGCGTCACTCGTCAGCACCCCCAACGCCCAGCGCAACCAATCCGAGCGCGGCAAATCCGAACACCGTCTCCAACGCGGCAAATCCGAACACTGTCTCCAACGCGGCGAATCCGAATCCTGCCGCCAACCCGCCAAGTCCGAACCCGGCAGTTGTAGGCGCGACTTCCACGGGGAGTTTCGCCGCAGCAAATCCGAGCACCGCCGTTACCGCTCAGAACACGCCAGAGCACGGGCAAGGCCCGGATGGTGCAGAGCGTTCTTCCGCTGCTTCGAGCAGGCCAGTCAAGTCTGCCGCGCCTTTAGCCGAGCCGAAGCCCAAGAGTTCGATAGTGTCGCCAGCAAAGCCGAATAAAGACACACGCACGTCCACCGACGGCAGCAATGGCGCGGATCGTGCTCAGCCCCCAAAACGCGATTGGGTTGTGCCATTCCCCAAGCTTGATCGGACCAAGTCGTCCACCGATTCCGGCGCGCGCCATTGAGTTGCACCCCGCGTAGCCGTCCCATCTTCGTCGATTCACTCATTTCTCCAGGTTTCCATGTACCAGTTCAGACGCTGTGCCCGGTCTTTGGTTTTTGTCCTGTTCGTCGCACACACGCAAGGTTCGCTTGCGGCAGGCGTGACGGCGAAGCCCGTCACTGTTGCCGACGAACAAGAGGCGAAGCGGCATTTCGAGAAAGCGGTCGAGCTCTACAAGAGTGAGCAATACGCCGCGTCACTCACGGAGTTGCTGCGCACGCGCGAGCTGCTCAGATCCTACGAGGTACTCTACAACATCGGACAGGTACGCACGCTCTTGAAGGATCCGATCGGCGCGTTGCAGGCATACCGCCAGTACTTGGACGAGGGCGGCACCAGCATCCCTAGTTCACAGCGTGACGAGGTGCTGAATGAGATCCGAGGCCTCGAAACGCAGGTGGCGACCCTCAGTGTAGAAGCCGATCGGCCCGGCGCCGAGATTTACGTGGATGGAGTCCTCTCGGGGGCCGTCCCACTCCCAGAACCTTTGTTGCTTACAGCGGGAGCTCACGCCATCGAGGTTCGGCTTCCCTCAGGCGCGACTCAAACCCGCCAAGTCACGCTCACTGGAGCCCGAACTGATCGCGTCGCGTTCAACTTCGGAGGTGCAACCAAGCCGCCCGATCCGGCCGCCGGCAGCATCAAAGAACATCAGGACGCGTCGAGTCAGGGCGCACTGCAGCTGAGCACACGCAACACACCTCAACCGGAACACCGAGGGAGCTGGCTCGACGGCGAAACAGCCCGATGGGCGGCTTGGACCGGCACCGGCGTGCTTGCGGCAGGCGCCGTGGTCACCGGAATCATCGCGTTGTCGGCCAGCTCGCGATTGGTTGATTTGCGCAAGCAGCCGGAAAGTGCGCGCGACTATCCCGCCATGGAGTCTGAATCGCGAAGGACCAAGACGTTCGCTGGCGTAACCGACGGGCTCACGATTGCGGCGATACTGACGGGAAGCGCGGCGCTGTGGCTGACACTCCGCTCTCATGACGCCTCCACCAACGCGGGCGCGACAGACTCACCGAGTATTGCCCTCGGGGCTGGGCCGTCGTCCATCCAGTTGCACGGGGAATTCTGAGGGGGATGTGCAGCTCGGTACACGTAAGGGCCCGCAATTCGCTCCAACTTGGGACTATTGACTAATGATTCGCACAGACATCCACTCTGCTACGCGCGGCTTTTGTTCACCTGAGCCTTCGACTATTCGCATTTCGAACGACCGCGCTTCGAACGGCCGTATTTCGAACGGCCGTATTTCGAACGGCCGCATTTCGAACGGCCGCATTTCGAAACATTGCACGACTAACCGCCTCCGTTCGCACATGCGAACGGTCGGAACTTGGTGCGTGCTGCTCGCGTCTCTCGTTAGCGGATGTAGCCTGGTCGTAGATGCCGGTGTTCCCGGGCATACCTCGTCGGCTGGAAGCGTAAGCCTGGGCGCTGGCGCTGGCGCCGATAACGGCATCGGCGCTCGGAGTGGCTCGACGTCATTCGGCGGCGCGACGGCACTCAGCGGCGCAGCGACGTCGACTAGTAACGCGACGGCAATCGGTGGCGCGACGTCATTCGGCGGCTCGACGGCAATCGGCGGCTCGACGGCAATCGGCGGCTCGACGGCATTCGGCGGCTCGACGGCAATCGGCGGCGCGACGGCAATCGGCGACTCGACGGCAATCGGCGGCTCGACGGCAATCGGCGGCGCGACGGCACTCAGCGGCGCAGCGACGTCGACTAGTAACGCGACGGCAATCGGTGGCGCGACGGCAATCGGTGGCGCGACGGCAATCGGTATCACAGTGCCGACAAGCGGTGGGAGCGGCGTGGTTAGCCCTGGCAAGGTGCTGCTCGGGTTTACGGGATATGGAGTCAGCGATGGTTCGCTCGAGCAGTGGTTGCGTGTCCGAATTGAGGCGGCTGGGGCGTGGGACGACACGTTGGACGGTCAACGTAACCAGTGGAGCATCAGTGGAGAGTACGCAGATTGGGACCGGTTGCTGGACAATTCGATCGGAGCGATCAATCAGGGCGCAGGTGAAACCTGGGAAAAAGCCGCGAGCGGCGCATACGCAGAACGTTGGACTGAAGGTCTTAGGAACCTAGCTAAAGCGTGGGGGTCACGACCGCGTTCGCTGCTAAACGTGCGATTCGCGGCTGAATTCAATGCAAAATTCAGGACGGAGCTAAAGTGGCAGGTTACGAAAGCGGATCAAGGCAACTTCGTCAATGCTTGGAAGCGCTTTCGGACCATCTTCAACACCGAACTGCCAGGCGCGTCCCTGGTGTGGTGCCCAAGGGAAGAAACGGATGAGCTCTTGGGCCTCGATCCACGCGATGCCTACCCGGGAGACGACCAAGTGGACGTGATTGGGGTCGTGACCTTCAACAGCAGTTCTAGCTCCTGCAGATTGATTGATGATAGCGCGGCGCAGACGGACAGCAGTGCCACCGCGGGCGATAGCATCAATGACGACATGATCCGTCTGTTCCAAGAGCGAGTTAACTCAGAGACGGGGAACTGTCGGGGCGTCGAGCGCTGGCGGAACTTCGCCCTTGAGCACCAGAAGCCATTCGCCATTAGCCTCTGGGGCACGGACGCCCTTCACAGCGACAACCCCTATTTCGTTCTGCAAATGTGGAAATGGATTGTCGATAGCGGCGGCACCCGCCCCGGACAGGTCAAGTACGCCATCTATAGCAACCTCGAAGAATTCTCCTTCTTCAAGGATGGCAACGAAACCGCGCCGGTCACCGCTGACACCATTAAGATGCTTTATCAGACTTCGAAGCCGTAAACTGGTCCTGCGCTTCAAGCGCGTATTCGCCGAACTTCGAGTGCTTACGGCTCGATTGAGGTCGCAGTCGCCGATTCGACGAGCCGAGCCTCGAGCCACAAAGTGAGACCCAACTCCCACAACTCCGACGTTGCGGCACCATGTCGCGGCACCATGTCGCGGCACCATGTCGCGGCACCATGTCGCGGCACCATGTCGCGGCACCATGTCTCGGCACCATGTCTCGGCACTATGTCGCGGCACTATGTCGCGGCACTATGTCTCGGCACTATGTCTCGGCACTATGTCTCGGCACTATGTCGCGGCACTATGTCGCGGCACTATGTCGCGGCACTATGTCGCGGCACGACGCCCCCTGTCTCAGCGTTGCATATCCTCATTCACGAGCACCTCTGGCCATTGCGGTGGACGGATGGGTGCCACCAACTTCGGCAAAGTGACTCTGCCGAACCCCTGCCCTCTTCATCGTGAAGAACCAATGACTCCGTGTATTGCACGACAGCGGTCTATGGCTCTCGCAATCGAGTTATGCGCCTAACCATTGTTTCAACCCGCATCGAGTGCGCCTTGGCAAAGCGAGCTTCGAACTACTCGTGTGCAACCGACGTCTATCTTGCGGCAACCCGTTCGGGCAACTATCAGTTGCATACCGCGCTAGATCGTGCGACTCGCCTCATTTTGACGATGGCATACGCTTTGCGATGAGCCTCGGCATGACACGCGACGGAGCGAAACTCGAACGAGCCAAGCTCAGCGCTCTGCCGAGTTCAACCAGTGGTGCGGCTTTTGCTGAGTACCTCACCGTACTCGGTATCGCCAGTCTGGTGATAGCCGCAGCACTCGTTGAGCTCGGAGCAGTCAGGACTCGCCTTTACTCTCGACAACGCGAGTCGCTGTATCAATCGTATCCATAAGGAAATGAACACCATGAACACGACAACAAACACCAGTAACCATTCCGCAACCTCTGCTTCGAGATTCAGTTTCGTGCGCAAGCTCAGTCGCTTCTCCAAAGACACCCGCGGCGCGTCCTTCGTCGAGTATCTCGTATTGGTGGGTGTCGTTGCGTTAGCAGGTATCGCCGCGATGCAACAGATCTCGAACGGCATCAACTCCAAGGCAGGCGATCAGGCTGGAAAGATTCAATCCATCGGCGGCTAATGCCCACCCACCGAGTCGGAGGCTCGCGCTCGGCGTGGGCCTCCGATCCTCTTTCGCTCGAGGTTCTTGTTTCTGACGCAGAGGAGAAACCATGATGCGCAATGCCCCTGTGCGACGCTCGCGTGCCCCTCGGGGCGCGTGTGACAGGCGGCTGTCTCGCGATAGCTCGGGTGCTATCCTGCTGCTTGGGATTGCGCTCGGCACTGCGCTCGCAGCAGCACTTTTCTACCTGGTCAACATTGGAGAGGGGATCCTTTGGCGCGAATCGGCGCAGAATGCGGCTGACGCTGCCGCGTTCGAAAATGCTGTGTGGCACGCACGCGGCATGAACATGATCGCGACCCTGAACATCTCGCTCTCGTTACTATCGGCCGTGATCGTGATGTGGCGTTTGACCATCTTGGCATTGGGATTTGCCACGCTCACCGATCTCGTGAGCTCAATGCTGCAGCCTGGCGCCGAGCGCGCGTCGCCAAGTCTGCCGCTGTCGCCACTCGTGGAAATGCTGATGGCAGATGATCATGTCGCGGAGACCCTTGCATCGGCAGCGAAGGCGGT
>JBLNFG010000186.1:0-5099 GCA_050263495.1 Myxococcales bacterium
GGGCTCTCCCTCTTCAACGGGTGCAGACGCGGCATCATGGTTGTGCTCAGTGTCCGCCGCCAGTTGATCCAAAAACTCCTGGACCGTCTGGACCGTATCCTTAGCGCCAACGGAGGCGCCATTCGCTCGCACCGCGGCCGTTGGTGTCATCGAGTCGGTGGACTCGTTTCGGAGTGCTGCAAACACCAAGGCAGCTGCTGCGGCGACCGATAGAGGAGCAATCGTGCGCCAGGTGAGGGGACGGTGAAGGAGTGGGGCAACCTGCGTTTGATGCTGCACCGCAGACCCTGCAACCGTACGAGAATCACCCGTCGACGCACTGTCCCGCGACTGTTGCTCACGTTCAGCAGCCATGAGGGCTCGGAGTTTGGCTTCGAACCCTTGGCTTGGATGCGTCGCGATACGAGTAGTACGCCGCATGCTAAAGCGCAGTGCCTGCTCGAACTTCAACTTACCCTGACAACAGCAGCAGCCTGACAGATGATCTTCGTAGTCGACCGTATGCTCCGGAGACAGCTCACCGTCCAGGTACGTCTCGGTCCATCTTGAAAGGCGACAAGCAGTTGTCATGCGGATCGCGCCTTCTTTGCGCGGTAAGAGTTGATGTTTACGGGTTCGGCTGCCGGTTGTGCGGCAGCGGGCTCGATGATTCCCATTTCTACGGCTTGATCGTAAAGGCGGCTCTTGAGCATTCTTCGACCTCGATGAAGTCGCGACATCACGGTCCCGATCGGGCAACCCATAATATCTGAGATTTCCTTATAGGAGAGCTCCTCGACGTCTGAGAGTACTACTGCCAAACGGAACTCTTCCGGTAGCTCGTTGAGTGCGGCCTGTATCTCAGCTTCCAGCATTGGGCGCAACGCTGCGGACTCCGGATCACGCATCGCGTTCATTGATGCAGTCCCGACCCACGCGTCCGAGAGTGGTTCCTTATCGGACCCATCCACGATGCTGCGCTCGATGGTGCCTCGTCGGTAACGATTAATGAACGTATTGGTCAGGATCTTGAGGAGCCACGCCCTGATGTTGGTGCCCGCCTCAAACTGGTCTCGGGCCCGCATGGCCTTCACGTAAGTGTCCTGAACCAGATCCTCGCCCTCCGCGTTATTTCGCGTGAGCCGCACCGCGACCACCATCAGGCTGGGCAACTGGGCGAGTGCGTTTGACTCGAAATCCAAGGAGGAGACTTGGGCCATTTCAGCTTTGGGCGCTACCATTGGGTTCTTGTCACCATGGGAACGCGTCTTGCCCTGTCAACCCTCGCACTCGCAGCCCTATTCCTGAGAACTTGAATCGGCCTCTGGGCCCTGGGGTTGGCATGGGTCGGCTCTGTGGCCTAGTGCGGTTTCAAGCGCACTTACGCGGGCACTAAGCTGCTTCAACTCACGTTCCAGGTCGGAGACTGCCGAGAAGTTGGGCACCGCTGCGCGGATCCGTTCGTCGATGGCCTGCTGCCACTGCTCGAGCGTTGCGCGAATCGCTCGCGCCGTGTTGCTCGCGGTTGGAATCGCGTTGAAGGGGCTGCTCTTCTTCTGGCCGTCGTTCGCACCGGCGTGGACCTCTGACTCTGGGGAGCTACCGGCCTGCATGATCTCGTCGTCACTCTCCCAGGGAACTAGCTTCTTGATGGGCACATCTCGGAGTTGATTCAATAGACGTTCGCCGTGCTCAAAGATGAGTGAACGCAGCGTCGAAAGTGGGATCCCTTTTGGCCTCGCCTTGAGTTCTTCAGAGATGATGAGCGCGAGGGTCACGTCCGTCTTGTCTTCTTTAGTCGCGTTGTCGATGACCTGGACGTCTTCGCCGGCGCGCACGAGCTCAGCAATTTCGAGTAACGTGACGTAACGGCTATCGCGCGTGTCGTACAGTTTTCGATTTGAGTAGCGCTTGATGATACGACGATCCGTCGAGATCGTAGGTCGTTCGTCGCTGATATCGCTCATGTTTGCACGGTCTGGCGGGTGGGGAACCAAGGGTTGCACTCCACCCGCAGCTTGGCCAATCAGATTGGCGCCTCGACTTCGAACTGCATGGTTTTCGGAATCTTCATTGCCCGGATAAGTGGCCGACGCTCAGTGGCAGGGCTCTTGTGGGGCTCACCCTGACGGAGCGCGGGGGCCTGGCCGCGGCGTCGCGTTCCCCGCTACTCTGTCCTTCGATACTTGCATTACGCGCTGCCGTGACGCCTAGCTTGTTTTCTGAACCCGCTACCGGAGACAGACGATGGACCCGTTTAAACTCATGTCCGCCGAGCACGACACGATCAAATGTGTAGTGTCCGCTTGGGAGACGATGGGACGAAGGGCTCGTGCTGAGGGCGAGATCGAGGTCGATCGCGTTGACGAGTTCTTGCGCTTCTTTCATCACTTTGTCGAAATAATTCATCACGGCAAAGAAGAGCAAGTTCTGTTTGAACAACTGCAGCGTGCCGGGTTGGATGGCCCCGTCAGTTCGATCGATCAGCTCCGGCGCGAGCACGAATGCCTCAGTGATGTGCTGAAGACAATTCAGGCGTTGTCGCGCCTTTTAGCGGATGAGCGGGCCAACCGCGACCAGTTCCTCCGCCACGCCGACGAGTACGCGCTTTGGATGAGGAATCATATCCGTTTCGAAGACAGCCATCTATTCGGCGTGGCCGAGCTGCTGCTCGGCGAAGCCGGCAGAGAGCAATTGGCCGAGGGCTTCAGCCGATACGACAGCCCGCTCGGGGCCGAGCGCATCGAGCTAATCGAGTTAGGTCGGCGTCTCTGCGAACGCTACTCGGCGCCAGCACCTACGTGGCCGGTAACCTCGGCTGACAACCAGCCCCTTTCAAGCTCGGCGGGCTCGAGCCGTCCGCTACGGATCGCCATCGTTGGCGCGGGACCTGCCGGGTTTTTCGCAGCGGCTGCACTGCTCAACCAGACGGACATCTCAATCGAGGTGGACGTGTTGGATCGGCTTCCGAGCCCCTACGGATTGGTACGCTCCGGGGTTGCTCCGGATCACGAGAATATCAAGACCGTTACTCGCGTGTTCGATCGCCTTGCCATGCGGCCCGGGTTCTCCTACTTCGGAAACGTCGAACTTGGACGTGACGTAGCGGTCTCTGAATTGCTGCGGTTGTATGACGACGTCATCTACGCGACGGGGAGCGAACTCGATCGCAGACTCGGAATACCAGGCGACGGTGCGATAGGTGTGACTCCTTCGAGCGTGTTCGTCGGCTGGTATAACGCTCACCCAGACTATCGTGAAGCCGCGCCCTTCAGTTTCCAGGTGGAACAGGTGGCAGTAGTCGGCAACGGCAACGTGGCCCTCGACGTCACACGCATGTTGGTGCGCACCACCGCGGAACTCCGCCAGACCGACATTGCTGAGCACGCGTTGGGGTTGCTCGAACGGAGTGCGCTGAAGCGCGTCTACATTCTAGGGCGGCGGACCATCTATGAATCCGCTTTTTCACCCCACGAGTTACGCGATCTGGTGCAGCTCGAAGGGGTAAGGTGCGTTGTCGACGGACGCGAGCTCGATCCAGCCTGCATCGGTGACCCTCTCGCGGTATCCGCAGCATCTCGAGCAAACTGGGAAACCTTGCGGAATGCCCAAGAGCGGCGCACAGCCGAGGCTCGGGTTGAGGTCGTCTTTCGCTTCCTGGTGTCTCCCGAAACGGTTCTGACGGATGAGGCGTCACACGTGCGTGCCTTACGCCTTGCTTTGCTTGAGCGATCGGCGGACGCAGACGGCCGCGTCGAGTTTCGCGACAGCGGTGCGCGAGAAGAGATCGCCGTGGATTGGATCTACACCGCGATCGGGTATCGCGCTAAACCCCTGCCTGGGGTTCCCTATGATCCTGTGCGTGGAATTATTCCGAACCAAGCAGGGCGAGTCGTTAACCTGGCGAGTGGCAAGGTTCGGGAGCACGAGTACTGCGTCGGTTGGGCGCAGAGCGGCCCGCGCGGCGTTATCGGTACCCACAAACGGACCTCGGCCGCGGTGGTTTCAGAGCTGCTAAGGGACGAGGCCGCGCTTGGTTCACTCGAGCGGGCGGATCGAACTGGAGGACCTGGACTCGCATCCCTACTTTTGCAACGCGGAGTCAAACCTGTGGGGTTCGGCGCCTGGCAGAGGATCGACTCAGTGGAGGTCGAACGTGGAGCCGCGCGCGGTGCTCCCCGATCGAAGCTCGCAGATATCGACCAAATGTTAGCGGCCGCAGGCCTGCAGAAGGAGTCCTGAAGCTCCTCTTCTTTCCGCTTCTGCAATATGCGGGGCCACGCCGAGGCAGGCCTATAACAGCTACGGCTTTGACGAACACGGCGCAATGAGTGACGCCGTAAGAGTTGCTCATCCCGATGATTTCGCGTTCGAGGATTTTGCGAAGAGATTGCTCCCGCTCGTTGCGGTGAACTCTGCTCGTGATGGCCGAAATCACTTCCTTGGGCCGATTCCCCGGGCGGACGATTCTGTTGCGCGCTTTGGCCAGCACTCACGAGTGTCTGAGCCAGATGTCGCAGATCCGGCATTCCAGAAGCGAGCTCTTTGGCATAACCTACAGCGACCATGCCATCCGAGTACGAAACCTTTTGGGCTAAGAATCGCTATGCCGTGATCGGCGACAACGCCAAGCACCCGTTTCCCAAGTTAACCTTCCGCGGGCTCAAGAAGAACGGCAAAACTGCGTACCCCGTCGACACCAGTATCGACTCGATCGAGGGCGAGCCGACCTTCAAGAGTCTGGCAGATTTGCCCGAAGAAGTGGAAGCCGTCGTCATCGAGGTGCCAAAGGAGGAATCGCTGCGGTGGTGCCAAGAAGCCGTGGCGCACGGCGTAAAGGACATTTGGCTTCACGGGAACACCGACACACCGGAGGTTCATGCTCTGGCCAAAGAGAAAGGGCTGCGGCTGCGTTCAGGCACGTGTGCTGTAATGTACTTGAGCCACGGGCTCTCGCCTCATACGATTCACGGCTTCTTTCGCAAACTCAAAGGCACCTACTAGTGCCGCTCGCCGGAAGTAGCGCCGGGGGTTGTTGTGACTCCATGGCGGCACTAGGCGACCGCGGAGCGGGCGCGGGGTTCGGGGTGAAACCCCGAGAAAACGAGGAGGGCCGCGGC